>JAYTNH010000416.1:0-5315 GCA_043748395.1 Ilumatobacteraceae bacterium
GAACACACTGGGGCTCTTCACGAACAGTTCGCCGGCATGCTCGGGACCGACGCCCTCGACCTCGTTGCCGTCGTCGTCGAACAACTTCACCTCGACCAGCGGCGCCGGCTGACCGCACGAGCCCGGCTTGCGCACCTGATCTTCCGGTCGCAAAATGCAATTGACGCCGAGTTCGGTACTGCCGTAGACCTCCCACAGCGAGTCTTCGGGAAAGTACGCGAGGTACATCTGCTTGAGCGCGAAGCTCCACGGCGCGGCATTGGCGATCATGCGCTTCATCGTGCTGACGTCGTACTTCACTTTCACGTCGTCGGGCAGGTTGCAGATCATGCGGATAGGGGTTGGCGCGCTGAACGTGGACGTGACCCCATAGGTCTGAACCAGCCGCAACCAATCGATGGGCTCGAACTTGCGTTGCAGCACCACGGTCTGCCCGAGCGCCAACGCGATGCCCATGAACCCGCCGGGCCCCGAGTGGTACAGCGGACCAGTAGGGATGTACACGTCGTTGGGGCTGTACCCGATGTGCGCGATCATGGCCCCACCCTGAGCTGCGCCGGTGTTGCCATGTCGCAGGGCGCCCTTCGGCTTGCCCGTGGTGCCACTGGTGTAGATCATGGTGGCCCCGGCCTCGGTGGCTGCCGGAATGCTCGGCTCGGCTTCGGACGCCTCGGCCATGAGCACGTCGACGTCGGTCATGCCTTCTGGCACCTCACCGTCGAAGACGAGGTATGCCTCGACCTTGGGAAGCTCGGCCTTGATGCGCTCGAACATCGGGGCAAACTCGGCGTCGACATACACCAGAGTGGCATCGCAGTGATCGGTGACGTAGGCGGCTTCCTCGTCGCTCAGCCGATAGTTCAGCGGCACGGCAGTAACACCCAGCTTGCGGGCCGCGTTCATCATCACGGCCAGCCCGATTGAGTTCTGACCGCACCACACGACCTTGGTGTCGCCCGGCATCGCCCCCATGGCCAACAGCACGTTCGCCAGCCGGTTGGCCTGCTCGTTGAGTTGCCCGTAGGTGAGCGTGGTGACCGTGCCATTGGGCCGATCGTCGATGACAGCCATCTTGTCGGGTTGGGTGATCGAGTACGCGGTGAGGAAGTCAGCCATGAGGGCACTTCGTAGCAGGCGCGCAGCGTTGCGCGTGACGCGGAGCGGAAACAATGCTGCCCGGAACAGCCGATCACCGGCTGTGAGGTCGGGCCAGCGCTCCGGGGAACGGTCGGACATGACTGCACCGTAGGCGACTCCGACCTGCAAAGCTCGCGGCATGGCACCACGCATCATCAACGGCACAGCTGGCATGAAAGAACTCGTCGGCGAGCACCTCGGCTACAGCGAATGGGTCGAAGTCACCCAAGAACAGGTCAACAAGTTCGCCGAGGCAACAGGCGACCACCAGTGGATTCACATCGACGTCGAGCGCGCCACGAAAGAGAGCCCGTTCGGCGGGCCGATCGCCCACGGCTATCTCACCTTGTCGCTCGGACCCACGCTCATGCCCCAGGTGGTTGCCACCACTGGGTTCAAGATGGGGGTCAACTACGGCTGCAACAAAGTGCGCTTCATGTCGCCCGTGCCCGTGGGCGCCAAGGTGCGACTCGGTGTCAAGTTGCTCAGCGTCGACGACATCCCCGGGGGCGCGCAGACCAGCTACGAGTTCATCTTCGAATGCGAAGGTGCGGCGAAGCCGAGTTGCGTCGCCGAAGTCATCTTCCGCTCGTACGAGTGACACCACCCGTGCCTCTCGTCGGCGAGCTTGTCGGCCGGGTGGCCATCGTCACCGGAGCCAACCACGGCATCGGGGCTGCCACCGCCGAACTGCTTGCCGAGCGCGGCGCCTCGGTCGTTGTGGCGTTCTTGCGCTCCCGAGTAGCCACCGACCCCGGTACACCCGAGCGTTACAACCAAATGCGCATGACCGACGGCTGTGCCGTCGCCGAGCGGATCAGCGCCAGTGGTGGTCGCGCCATTGCGATCGATGCCGACCTCGTCGACGATGCGACGCCCGCATTGCTGTTCGATCGCGCCGAAGCCGAGTTCGGTCCGGTCGACATCCTCGTCAACAACGCCACCGGTTGGGCGGCCGGCGACTCGTTCGTCGCCGGCAATCACGACCCGGTGGGCCGTACCACCCGATCGGTTACTGCCGACTTGTTCGACCGCACCTTCGGCGTCGACGCCCGAGGTGCCGCGCTGATGATGGGTGAGTACTCTCGCCGGTATCTCGACCGCGCTGCCACGTGGGGTCGCATCGTCGGCCTCACGTCGGGCGCCGCAAACGGCTTTCCCTCAGAGGTCACCTACGGAGCAGCGAAAGCGGCACAGGAGAACTACACCATGTCGGCAGCATTCGAGCTCGGCCGACGGGGCGTGACCGCCAATATGGTGCACCCACCGATCACCGATTCGGGATGGGTGAACGACGCCGTCCGCCACGTTGCCGCCACGAGTACCGAGCAGTTCCACGTCGCCGAGCCCACCGAGGTCGCCGCTGTGATTGCATGGCTGTGCAGCGACGAAGCGCGCATGATCACCGGCAACGTCATCCGCATGCGCTGACGAAGCTCGACCAGCAGATGCCCCTGACCAGCAGCCCGTGACCAGCAGATGTCCCTGACCAGCACAGGGCTCGGTAGCAATCGCCTTAAGCGCCACGGGTAGGTTGCCGAGATGTCGCCATCGCCGACCGCCCGCGACTTCTCGGTCGCACATGTTCACGAGTCGATTGCGGCGACCCGCCCCGATCATCTATGCATCGTGTTTCGCGAGCGACGTCTCACCTGGGCGCAGGTGACCGAACGCACCCGCCGACTGGCGAACTTCCTCATCGGGAAGGGTCTGGGTTGTCACACCGAACGTGACCAACTCGCTGGCCACGAGAGCGGACAAGACCACCTCGCGGTCTACCTGCACAACGGCAACGAGTACCTCGAGACCATGCTCGGTTCGTTCAAGGCCCGCGTCGCTCCGTTCAACGTGAACTATCGCTATGTGGCCGAGGAGCTCCTCTACCTGCTCACCGATTCGCAGGCGACGGCAATTGTCGTGCACAGCCAGTTCGCGCCCACACTCGCCGAGGTGCTACCCGAGCTTGCCAACCTGCGCGTGATCGTGCAAGTGCCCGATGAGAGCAACCACCCACTGCTCCCCGGCGCAATCTGGTACGAGGACGCCATCGCCGGCGCGTCACCGGCGCGACCCGATGTGCAGTGGAACCCCGACGACCTGTACATCCTGTACACCGGCGGCACAACGGGTATGCCCAAAGGTGTGCTGTGGCGCAACGGCGACGCCAATGTGTCGTGCTTCGGCGGTTCACCTGCTGCAACCATCGAAGGTGTGCTGGCCGATGCCACGGCCAACCTGCAGGCGCTGCTCGCTCCCCCATTCATGCACGGTGCCGGGCACTGGATGAGCTTTCGCACCTGGAACACAGGCGGCACGATCTTCGTGCAGGAGGTGCCCGAGCGACTCGACCCAGTCGACATCTGGAGCCTCATCGAGCGCGAGCGGCTGAACTTTCTGCTCATCGTCGGCGACGCGTTCGCCCGCCCGCTGCTCGACGAGCTCGAACGCGGCACCTACGACCTCGCCAGCCTCACGGTGCTGCTGTCGGGAGGTGCTCCGCTCAGCGCCAATCTCAAGGATGAGTTCTTGGCCCACCTGCCCACACTGATGATCGTCGACGGACTCGGGTCGTCCGAGGCAGGCGGGCAACTCTCGCAGGTGTCGGTCGGGTCTGGTGCCACCACGGGCACCTTCCCGTCCAGCCCTGGCAACCACGTGCTGTCCGCCGACCTCGATTGCGTTCTCGAACCCGGTCACGACGAGCTCGGGTGGTTGGCCAAGAGCGGACGGCTCGCGCTCGGATACCTCGGCGACGCGGCCAAGACCGCGCGCACCTACCCAGTGGTTCAGGGAGTGCGATTTGCGGTGCCAGGTGATCGGGCCAAGCTGCGCCTCGACGACGTGATCGAGTTGCACGGCCGCGACTCGGTCACCATCAACTCAGGCGGCGAGAAGATCTTTGCAGAGGAGGTCGAGGCGGCGCTCAAGCGACACCCGGCGGTGTACGACTGTGTGGTCGCCGGCCGACCGAGCGAGCGCTGGGGCAACGAGGTCGTCGCCGTCGTGCGCCTACGCGATGGCCGACCCGCTGATGCCTCCGACCTGCTGGCTGAAGCCGAACGACACATCGCGCGATACAAGCTGCCGAAGGCATTCGTGTTCGTGACCGAGATCGTGCGTTCGCCGTCGGGCAAGGCCGACTACCGATGGGCGAAGCAGATCGCCTCGCAGGGGGCGTAACCTCGCCAACATGAACAACGCGGAGCAGCCGACCGCTACGTGGGACAGCGAGGCGCTACCGCAAGGCGACCAAAAGGTCACAGCCGTTCGGCAGATGTTCGATGCAATCGCGCCGCGCTACGACCTCGTCAATCGCATCATGACCTTTCGCCTCGATGTGCGCTGGCGACGTCGGGCGGTGCGCATGCTCGCGCTGGCGCCAGGCAGCACCGTCATCGACCTCGCCAGCGGCACCGGCGACCTGTGCGTCGATCTGTGTCGCGCCGGTCACCGGCCGCTGTCGTTCGACCTCAGTTTCGGCATGTTGGCGGCCGATCGCAGCGGTGCGCCGCGCAGCCAGGCCGACATTCTGCGGCTCCCCTTGCCCAATCGATCGGTCGACGGCGCTACCTGTGGCTTCGCATTGCGCAACCTGGTCGAACTTCCGGCCTTCTTCGCCGAGTTGGCTCGTGTGGTGAAGCCGGGCGGGCGCATCGCGTTGCTCGATGTGGGCGTGCCTCGTAATCGGATGATCCGCTGGGGCAACGGCATCTACTTCGGCCGTGTCGTGCCCAAGATCGGTGGTCTGTTCAGCGACAAAGCTGCGTACCGGTATCTCCCCAAGAGCGTGGCGTACCTGCCATCGCCTGAGCAGATGTTGCAGTACCTCCGTGCCGCCGGGTTCGCCGACGCCGAACATCATCAACTGTCGGGTGGCATCACCCAACTGTTGCTCGGCACCCGCGACTGACCATGCGGGCCGTCACCCGAGCGCTCGACGTCGATGTCGATCTCAACGACATCGCCGCATGCGACGGCTTCCTGTTCGTTCGCGATGGGGTGGGTTTCGCCGGACGTGGCATCGCCGCGAGGGTCGCCATCGACGACGTGCCGGCAGTGCTCGCCGCAATCGAGCACACCGACCATGTTGGCCAGGTGCAACCGATCGCACTCGGAGTCGTACCGTTCCTGCCGGGCCGGCCGTGCGAGTTGGTCATCCCGCGCCAGGTCGTCGGCAA
>JAYTNH010000417.1:0-1649 GCA_043748395.1 Ilumatobacteraceae bacterium
GGTAGCGGCGATCTCCTGAACGTGCAGGCTCGCACCGGCACCGGTAGCCGACCGGCGGCGTAGGATCTCGCCGTCTTCGATCTTCTGATGCAACGTTTCAATGGCGTGGATCAACGTCTCAGGCGTTGGGGGGCACCCCGGCGCATACACATCGACAGGGACGATTTGGTCGACACCCTGCACGATCGCGTAGTTGTTGAACATGCCGCCTGACGAGGCGCAGACACCCATCGAGATGACCCACTTGGGTTCCATCATCTGGTCGTACACCTGACGAAGCACCGGAGCCATTTTCTGGCTGACCCGGCCGGCCACGATCATGATGTCGGCCTGGCGCGGCGATGCCCTGAAGACCTCCATGCCGAACCGCGAGATGTCGTAGTGCGCGCCACCCGTAGCCATCATCTCGATGGCGCAGCACGCCAAACCGAACGATGCCGGCCAACTGCTTCGCGCTCGCGACCAGTTGACGAGATCTTCGAGCTTGGCAGTGATGGCGTTGTGCTGCAGACCACCCAGGCCGTCGTCGCGGATGCCCTGGATGAAGCTCTTGGCAGGCTCGTCGGTGCTCATGCCGCGACCTCGTCGGGTCGGCCTTCGGCGCCGACGCGGCGGATGGTGCTCGACAGCGTGCGATCGGCCGAGACCGATACGTCGAGACGGCGGTGACGCTGAACCGGACCCCAGTCGAGCGCACCACGGGCCACCACGTACACAAACGCCATGAAGAACACTGCGCTGAACGCGATCATCTCCCAGAAGGCATATGCACCGAGGAACTCACGATCGACGGCGAACGGGTAGATGAAGATGAGCTCGATGTCGAACATGATGAACAACATCGCCACCACGTAGAACGTGACCGGGAATCGTTCGGGTGGCTCGCGACTGGGCACGATGCCACATTCATACGGTGCCTGCTTGGCTGCCGACGGGCGACGGGGCGCGAGCAAGCCCGACGCAAAGAAGCTGAGCGCTCCGAATAATGCGGCCAACACCAGCAGGCAGACGATCGGCAGGTATTGACCCATCGACTACACCTTCGCCGGAATGGCCTTGGCCGCGCGGTTCTCGACCACTCGACGGTCGCGGGTATGCAGCAGGTAGCACAGCATGAGGAACACGAGCAACGAACCGATGGTGATCATTGCGGCCGGCTCACGCTTCGAGCCGAGGTCGCGGATCATGTACACGTACTGATGTGGGCGGGCGTCGTCGACAATTGGACGCGCCGGTGCTCGGCCCGGCTCGGTGCGCTGTGCGACCAATGCCGCGACCTCGACAACGGCGTAGTACTTCTCGTGCTTGAACGCGAGGAAGTCGACCTTGCCGTCGAAGAAGCTCGGGTATGCCTTGCCGCCCTTGTCGAACACGTTGACCACTTGGAACTCGCCGGTCTTGAACGCGTCGGTCTCTTCGAGCATGGTGGCAGCAGCCGAACCAGCCTGCTGATACGCAGGCAGTGACGCGTCGAGCTTGTTCCAGCCATCGCCGACAAACGCTTGATCGACCGTAGATGCAACGTCGGTGGGCGAAGCATCGTCGGGCACCACGACCCGCTCGGACAACGGACCGCCGCCGCTGAGCGCAGGCGTTGATTGCAGCACGGTGCGGCCGGCGACAGGTTGCCACGACGGCTCGGCGCCGAG
>JAYTNH010000418.1:0-1679 GCA_043748395.1 Ilumatobacteraceae bacterium
TCACCTTCGGCGGCGAAGATCGCCACTTCCGTCCGGGCAGCGACATCATCACCGTCGACATCGGGGGCGTGCGGGTGACGCCGTTCGTGTGCTACGACCTGCGCTTCGCCGACGAGTTCTGGGGACGCGCGCTCGACACCGACGTGTACCTGGTTCCGGCCAACTGGCCCGAGCCTCGCCGCCTGCACTGGATGGCCCTGTTGCAGGCGCGGGCAATCGAGAACCAGGCCTATGTGGTCGGCTGCAACCGCGTGGGTGAGGGTGGCGGCCTGCGCTACGTCGGCGACAGCCGCATCGTCGATCCGTTGGGCGAGCTCTTGGCCACCGGCTCGCAGGGCGAGACCATCCTGCTCGCCGACATCGACCCAGCGGTGGTCGCCTCGGTACGCGACAAGTTCCGCTTCCTGCCTGACCGCCGCTGAGTTCTGTGGCTGCCGAGCGCGTCGTCCACGCGGGTCGGGAGGTCGCCGCGGGTGCCGCAGCTAGGCCAGCGACTGCAGCCGCGCGACGCAGTCGTCGATGACGTCGAGCCGCTTGCAGAACGCGAACCGCACGAGGTGGCGGCCCTCGTGCTTGTTGGCGTAGAACACCACGTTGGGGATGGCAACCACACCACAACGGTACGGGAGCTCGCGGCAGAACTCCATGCCATCACCATCGGCGCGCAGCGGGCGAATGTCGACGGTGACGAAGTAGGTGCCACTGGGGGGATACACGTCGAAGCCGGCCGCCCGCAGGCCCGGCAGCAGCCGATCTCGCTTGACTTGCATGTCGGCAGTGAACGATGTGTAGAACGAGTCGGGCAAGCCGAGGCCCACTGCAATGGCGGGCTGGAAGGGTGCGCCACCCACGTAGGTGAGGAACTGCTTGGCGGTACGCGCCGCAGCGACCACCGCTGCGGGGCCACACATCCAGCCGATCTTCCAGCCGGTGGTATTGAACGTCTTGCCGCCGCTCGAGATGCTGAGCGTGCGGTTGCGCATGCCGGGCAGCGTGGCCAGTGCGACGTGTTCGAGACCGTCGAACACGAGGTGCTCGTAGACCTCGTCGGTAATCACCAGCAGGTCGTGCTCGATGGCTATATCGGCAATGAGCTGCATCTCGTCGCGTCTGAGCACCTTGCCGGTGGGGTTGTGTGGCGTGTTGATGAGCAGCAGCTTGGTCTTGGGGCTGATCGCTGCGCGCAGTTCGTCGGGGTCGAAGCCGTACGTCGGAGGGCGCAACGTGACCGGGCGAGCGACCGCCCCGGCAAGCGCGATGCACGCTTGGTAGCTGTCGTACATCGGCTCGAACAGCACCACTTCGTCGCCGGTGTCGAGCAGCCCGAGCAGCGCACCGGCAAGCGCCTCGGTAGCGCCGGCTGTGACCAAGACCTCGCTCGCCGGATCGTAGGCGAGCCCGTAGAACCGCTGTTGATGTGCGGCAATGGCATCACGCAGCACCGCCATTCCGGGCCCAGGTGGATACTGGTTGACGCCGTCACGAATGGCCTGCACGGCGGCATCGAGCACCTCGATGGGGCCGTCGGTGTCGGGAAAACCCTGACCGAGGTTGATGCTGTCGGTGGCCGCGGCAAGCGCGGTCATCTCGGCAAAGATGGTGGTGCCGAAGCCCTGCAGCTTGGCGGTGAGGTAAGGCAGGCGCGACGACGGCACCGGCCCAGCGTACGACCCGGCGTA
>JAYTNH010000419.1:0-1582 GCA_043748395.1 Ilumatobacteraceae bacterium
GGAAGTCAGTTCCACTGCCACGAGCAGCCAGGCGCCGAGCACACCGAGTGCCACCGCGCCGGGCTTCCAGTCCGTCGCGTATGGGATGGTGATGTCGGCAAGCCCAAAGTCGACATAGTTGTCCGCAACGAGTGCAACGAGGTGGATGGCGAGGAACGACAAGGTCAGACCGCCGAGCCACCGGTGCACCGCGAGGAGCCACACGGGTCGGCGTTGGTCGGGAAACGCCTTGGTCGAAAGCACAATGCCCCAGATGACCGACAGCGTGAGCATGATCCACGCCACCAGACCGGATGCGCGAGTGAGGAACCACCATGTCTGCGGGTTCATCCGGTGCCCGCCCGAACTCGCATCTCTACACCGGCCAGGTCTGCAGAGACCAGGACGTCACCCTTGTCGGTGACTGCGATGCCGCTGAGTCGGTGAAGCGCCACGTACTCGAGCACACGGGTGCTCCCTAGTCCGATGGCCGCCGTTGCGTGGACCTCGGCGTGCCAGCCGGAGCGGGCAATGATCGTCACCATGGCAAGGTCGGTGGTCGACGGCTTCGAGGTTTTCGGATCGATCTGGTGGTGACGGTCGACCCCGTCGAGTATCCAACGACGCGAGCGTGTACTGGAGGTTGCGACGCCCCCGCCGCTAACGGCCAGCGAACAGAGGATCCCGTCCATGGGCTCCGGATGCTCCACGTCTACCAGCCATCCCGCATCATTCGCAGCGTCGCCGGCCATCGCGATGTCGCCACCGACGGAGACGAGTGCGCCGCCCGCGCCGTTCGCCATCAACTGAGCCACGGCAAGATCGGCAGCAAGGCCCTTACCGATCCCACCCGGATCGAGGGCGAGCCCCTCGGGCACGATGACCATGCCGCTCGACGGGTGGAGATCGAGTGTCTGCAGTGTGGCCGGCGGCGAGACATGGCCGCTAAGCAAAGTCGTCCGGGAGGGATCGACTCTGCTGCTGGCGTAGCCGAGCGCGACCAACGCCCGCATCACGGTGGGGTCGTAGCGACCCTCGGTGATCTGGCAACCTTCGACCATGGCGGCCAGCAAGGTGAGTGTCGAGTCGTCGACGGCGAGCCGACCGCCCGCCATGACGTTGATGCGGCTGATGTCGCTCGTGGAGATGAAGCGGCTCCAGCATCGCTCAAGATGGTCGAGCGTCGCAACGACGTCGTCGATCTGTGCCGACGAAGCATCAGTGGCGATGACATGGAGATCGCTGGCCATTACCCGGCCACGGAACTCAACGGCTTCCACTGGTCTTCGCTGCCAGCGCTTGCGAGGCAGGCGCCTGTCGAACTGTCGGCTGTGCGGTCAGCACGATCGGCTGGTTGGGCGTTGCCGCCACGACCGCCGGTGTGGCACCTGGCGTGGCACCGGGAGTCGTGGCCGGGTGGATCACCACGACGACCTGAGCCGGCGGAGCCGCCTGGAGAGTGTCATTGGAACCGGAGTTCCCCTGCGCCAGGCCCATCACACCCACCAGACCCAGCATGGTGGCCATGCCGAATCCCGCAGCCGCGATCTTTGAACCGGTCGCTACGCCTTGACGGGCAGAACCGTGGGTTGCGGCCCCGGCT
>JAYTNH010000420.1:0-2881 GCA_043748395.1 Ilumatobacteraceae bacterium
TACCGTCTGACGGAGGACAACCGAATCCTGTGGGGCGGCTACGACGTCATCTACTACTGGGGCGGCAAGGTGAGCACCGAACTCGAGAGCCGACCCGAGACGTGGGCCAAGCTGAGCAAGCACTTCTTCACCACGTTCCCACAGCTCGAAGGCCTCAAGTTCACCCACGTGTGGGGTGGTGCCATCGACACGTGTACCCGCTTCTCGGTGTTCTGGGGGCGGGCCATGCAAGGCCGCGTCACGTATGCCCTCGGCTACACGGGCCTCGGAGTCGCCGCCTCGCGGTTCGGAGCCGAGGTCATGCTCGACCTCATCGACGGCAAGCGCAGTGTGGCCACTCAAACCGACTTCGTGAAGAGCAAACCGCTGCCGTTCCCACCCGAGCCGTTCCGGTTCGTCGGCATCCAGGCCACCCGCTGGTCGCTCGATCACGAAGACCGCACCGGTAACCGCAACCTGTGGCTCCGCACGCTCGACCGCTTCGGGCTCGGCTTCGATTCATAGGGTGCGACGTAGCACCATCGACGATCGGGGAGCCAGTGTGAGCCCGTCGGCGGGCGCCGATGCGACGACGAACTGCCACTCGCCCGGTTCTTGCACGACAAACCTGAGCGGCTCCCACCACGCATTCACCATCACGTACAGGTCGCCCGAGCACCAGGCGAGCGACCGCGATTCGTGGCTCGTATCGGGCGCTCCATTCACGCCGTAACACCGCACACTCGACTCATCGAGCGCCGTGCGAAGGCGCAACAACTGTTGCACGTAGGCGCGCAGATCGCGCCACTCGTCACGTCGCGACCAGTCGACCCATGTGAGCTCGTCGTCGATGTTGTACGGATTGTCGTGGCAGTGCTGCGTGCGGCCGAACTCGTCGCCCATCACGAACATGGGTGTGCCGGCCGACACCAGTAACACGGTGAAGAAGTTCTTCAACTGCTGTAGCCGAAGCTGCGGTCCGCAGTCCCACGATCTGTGCCGATCGCTGGTGACCGCGGTGAGATCGTGCATAGTCAAGCCGTCGTGCGCGGTGACGAAGTTGACGCTGCGCGAGGGCTGCGCGCCGAACAGGTCGGGACTGCCCTGCACGCGCTGCACCATTGCCGGCACCAGCCCTGGCTCGGCACGCAAGAACCCACGCACGTCGTCACGAAACCGATCGTTCCACTGCGCCCACGACCGTTCGGGGAACGCGTCACCGACTTGATACGAGCCCATGTCCCAGGCCTCGGCAATCAGCACCACACCGCGGCGCTCTGCCCATTCGGTGATCAACGCGGCCAGTCCGCCGCCATCTCGCGTGAGCAGCGAGGCGAGATCGAAGCGGAACCCGTCGATGCCGAGATCGGCGTAGCGCTCGAGCGCCTCGATCATCAATCGACGTACCTCGGGGTCGGCCGGGTCGATGTCGTTGCCACACGCACTGTCGTTCACGTACGAGCCATCAGCATGATGCCGATAGGCATTGGTGTCGTCGAGGCCGCGCAGGCACAGGGTGGGCAACTCGGCTTCACCCTCACCGGTGTGGTTGAACACCACATCGAGCCACACGTGCATGCCCCGCTCGTGTGCGGCTGCCACCAGATCGGCGAGTTCGCCGGCCGCATCGGTGCCCTGCGCGTAGCCCCGATGTACCGCTCCCCACACCACCGGCATGTAGCCCCAGTAGTTGGCGCTCGTCTCGAACGGGTGCACGGGCATGAGCTCGATCACATTGACGCCAAGATCGACCAGGTCGTCGAGACGCTCGGCAACCCCGCCGAAGGTGCGACCGAAGCCGCGCACGTGCAACTCGTACACGACCGGTGGCCCACTGAGCGGGGCACCCTGCTGGCGCGACGGCCACCCGGTACGGAACACACACCGCGGCCCGGCGGTGCTGAACACCACGTCGTCGGCCGACGGATCGAGCAGCGGACCGGCACCGTCGGCGACGAGCCAATACAGATCGCCGTCGGCGGCAGCCACCGAACCCCGCCACCGGTCGCCATTCCTGATCAACCCGATCGTCAACCCGATCGTCGACACGTCGCCGTCGCCGTCGCCAGCGCCGTCGCCAGCGAGCACGTGCAGATCGACGCTAAACGCGTGAGGCGCGTGAATGTCGACCGTCCGTGTCATCTGCACCGTGCCAGCATTGCGCATCGGGCGACGTAGCCTGCACCACGAATGGCTGCTCCCCCGTCCTCGCCCGCCGACGTCGCTCAGGCGCTCAGCATGAACGGCTACCTGCCCGACGACGGGCTGGCCACATCGGTGTTCCTCGCCATGGCGCTTCGGCGACCGCTGCTGCTCGAGGGCGAAGCCGGTGTTGGCAAGACCGAGGTTGCCAAGGTGCTCAGCCGCTGGACCGGTGGCCGCCTCATCCGGCTGCAGTGCTA
The DNA here is from genome assembly GCA_043748395.1 of Ilumatobacteraceae bacterium. Classification (GTDB taxonomy): domain Bacteria; phylum Actinomycetota; class Acidimicrobiia; order Acidimicrobiales; family Ilumatobacteraceae; genus JAYTNH01. Next base: position 2,382 of record JAYTNH010000420.1, read on the forward strand.
CGAAGGCATAGACGTGTCGCAGGCCGTGTACGACTGGGACTACTCGCGCCAGTTGCTCCACCTCCGCGCCGCCGAGGCCAGTGGAGAAGCCAAAGGATTGGGTACCGGTGAACTCGAGCAGCAGCTGTACCACGAGCGCTTCTTGCTGAAGCGGGCGTTGCTCGATGCCATCGATCACCACGACGATGTGGCTCCGGTGTTGTTGATCGACGAGATCGACCGCGCCGACGACGAGTTCGAGGCGTATCTGCTCGAAGTGCTGTCCGAGTACCAGATCACCATCCCCGAGATCGGGCGGTTCACCACCAGCCGACCGCCCATTGTCATTCTCACGTCCAACCGCACCCGCGACGTGCACGACGCGCTCAAGCGGCGCTGTCTGTACCACTGGGTCGAGCACCCCGACTTCGAGCGCGAAGTGAAGATCGTTCGGCTGCGAGTGCCGCATGTCATCGAGTCGCTGGCCCGACAGGTCGCCGCCGCCGTCGAGGCGCTCCGCG
>JAYTNH010000421.1:0-5635 GCA_043748395.1 Ilumatobacteraceae bacterium
CCAACGGCAGCGGCGAGAAGAGACGAGAGCGATTCCGCCGGTTTCGAGCGGTTCTTACCATCGGAGAGCGGCGCCCACCACAACACCACCCGGTGGCGGGCACGGGTGAGCGCGACATACAGCAACCGGCGCTGCTCACCTCGTTCTTCGTCTTTGTTGTCGTCGTTCACCGCCTGCGACCACTTCACCTTGCCCGACACGTCGGCGAGCCAAGTGCCGTCGAGCCGCCGACGTCCGTCGCGCATGGCGTGAGGAATGCCGGAGCGCCCACCAGGTGATGTCCACATGAACGGGCAGAGCACCACCGAGAACTCGAGGCCCTTCGAGCGGTGCACGGTGAGCACCTGCACTGCCTGATCGTCGCGGTCGATGCGCCGTGCCAGCACATCGGACGAGGCGACGTCGTCACCCAACTCGGCCAGCGCCGTGAGCAAGCCGGCGGCACCGCCAACCCGACCGACCATGGCCGACTGCAGCAGCTCGGCAATGTGATCGATGTCGGTGAGGTTGCGCTCGCCACCGCCCAGCGACAGCAGTCGGTGTTGCAGGCCGCCGGCACGGGCGAGAGCCAGCAACCGCTGCACCCCGCGGCGGTTGAGCTCGCCAGACCACTCGCGCATGAGGTCGTGCAGCGCCGCCTGCCGAGCATCGTCGTAGCCGTCGAGGTCGGCGGGGTCGACACCCACGAACCAGCCCAGCGCGGCAGCACGCACTGCCCCCATGTTCCCAGGCCGTTCGAGCGCATTGAGCAGCACGCGCCACTGCACGGCAGCGTCGCTGAGCAACACACTGTCGGCGCTGGCTGTGGCTGCGGGGATGCCGACCGCTAACAGGATGAGCGCGATCGAGTTGGCGTCGGCGTTGGAGCGCGTGAGTATGGCGATGTCGCTGGCGGTGAGCCGACGCGATGGCTTCGTCGGCTCCTCGACGGTGACACCAGTACGCAACAACTCGGCAACCACAGCCACGAGGTCTTTGCGGACGGCTCGACGGGCTTGGGGTGCTGAGAGCTTGTTGTCGGAGTCGCGGGCCACGCACCTGATGCGCAGCGAAGCATCGCCCCCACCGATCACGGCCGCTTGATCGCGTCCGGGGGCGGCCGCCACCTGTTGGAATCGCACCGCCGGAGAACCGAACTCGAAGTCGCCGAACAACTCGTCGAGCGCCGTCAGCAGGGGCTGATCGGACCGCCAACTGGTGGCGAGCGTGTGGCGCTGATGGGCCATGCCGGTGGCCTCGAGGTAGGCCGAAAGCTCGGCGCCACGGAACCGATAGATGGACTGCTTCGGATCGCCGACCAACACCACGGTGGCCGCTCGATCGCCATCGACAAAAGCCAGGCGAAAGACATCCCATTGGATGGTGTCGGTGTCTTGGAACTCGTCGATGAGCACGACACGGAACCGGTCGCGCAACGCGGCGACCACCGTTGCAGCAGTGCTCGACCGCAGCAGGTCTCTGGTATCGACGAGCAGGCTGTCGAACGTGCGCACCCGCGCCTCGTGCCGGCGTGCGATCACGCGTCGGTCGGCTTCGAGCACCAACTCGACGGCGCGACCAATGTTCTCGCGTCGCTTCGGTTCGGTCTTGTGGGGGCTCTTGCTAGCAGGGTCGCCGACCCAGAGCTCGGAGTCGGGCATGGCCAGGTGCATTCGCGTGGCCTGCGCCATGCGGTCGGGGCGCATCGCATCGGGGTCGGCCGGGCCCATGCCGGCGAGCACGAGATCGTTGACCGCCTCGTGCACATCGGTGGCACCATCAGACAACTCGACCGCACTGTTGGCACCATCACCACTAGCGAGCACCCGCGTGCAGAAACCGTGGATGGTGGTGACAGTGGCCGCGTCGAAGTCGACGATCGCCTGACGAAGTCGACGTGCGCGCTCGATGCGTTCACCCTCAGCGCAATTGGCAACGGCCACCAACACCTCGTCGGTCGAGTCGGTGCCCGAGGCGAGGTGCGCCAACGCGTCGACCAGCTTCAACCGCACGCGCCCACGTAGTTCGGCGGTGGCAGCCTCGGTGAAGCTGACGATGCACAACTCGCTGGCCAAGATGTTCTGCTCGGCCACGTAGCGAACGGCCAACCCCGACAGCGCGTACGTTTTGCCGGTGCCAGCGCTGGCCTCGATCGCCGTGAGGCCCACGGGCAGCGGAGCTGTGGCACTGAACGGCGTGGCACTGAACGGCGTGGCACTGAACGGCGGCGTTTCAGTCGTCATCGCCGGCGGCTTCCTGTGACGAGTCTGCGGAGATGACGCAGACTGCGGCGTCGTAGGCGCCCCACAACTGCTTCGACCACGACCTGAGCGACGGCCGATGGGACGGAGACGTTGGGTCGAGGAGATCGTCGAGGTCGATCGAGCCGAGCGCGAACTGCACCCATCGATCGCTGTTCTCGCCAGGGATGGGTCCGCGAGGATTCCACGCTCCGACAGCACCGCTGAGGTCGTCGTTGGCGACGCATTCGGACGTGCCAGCCAGTGCAGGGACGAGTTCGGTGCGCGCCTGCAGGTGCAGATCGATGATGGTCTCGAGCGATGCAGCGGCAGCCGCGACATCAGTAAGCCGCAATCGGATGGCAGCCGGCTTGCCGTTCTGCGTGCCCACCACCACCGCTTCCCACTGGACGTCGGGTCGTTGCAACGTGAGCACTGCGAGCCGCACCCAGGCCGTGAGCCGGTTGTGAGGTTTGAGGCTTGAGGGAGTGACATCGACGATGAGCGAACCGCGGACCCCGGGAACCTCGCCCATGACGGTGTGCTGCCCCATCGCCACCTCGACCTCGATCGATTGGAGCGTGCCAAGAGGGCCACCGTCGATGTGAGGGCTCAACACGTCTAACAGACCGTGCACGCGTTCGGCTGCGGCATCGAGCGCGATGTCGCCCAACAACCCTGGCGGCACGATGCCCGTGCGTTGCTGTACTTCGGCCCACTGCTGGCTGGCCTGGTCGGACCACTCGTCGCCGAGCTCGATGCGGTGCGCGAGCAACGAGTTGGCGACCTGCCATGCCTCGAGCCCCGACGATATCAGCGGCACGAGATCGTCGACGCCCAACCCTGCATCGCGTTCAAGCCGGGCCTCGAGCCGGTGACGCACCAACGTCTCGACCGGGTTGCGTAACGTGCCGATCAGGTCGGCGACGGTGATGCGTTCGAGCGTCTCGGGTGCGAGCCGTGTCGCGAAGGGCACCGAGTTGGCCGACCGACGCATACGGGCGTCGGCAGCATCACGGGCAGCCCTGTCGAAGCTCCAGGGCCCATCGACATGCAAGGCACCATCGATGAAGTTGGCATCGCTCCAGGCTTGGCGAGGGTGATCGGTGGCGATGAGATCGCTGGAGCGTCGGGGGCGGCCACCAGTTGGGTCGTGGGGCACGGTCAGGGTGGCGTCGATGAGATCGCACAGTTCGGCGAGCGGAACCACGGGCGGCACAGGACCGTTGGTGCGCAGGTCGTGCGCCGTGCTGCAGATGACCAACCGCTCACCCGCGGCGAGCACGGCGTCGAGCAGTTGAGCCCGAAGTTCGCTGCGCGCATCGCGGTCGCCGACGCAGGCCGGCTGCGCGGTGAGGTCGTCGGCGGCAACGGTGCCGGAACCGCCGACGTCTCCGTCGAGACCGATGAGGCACACCACCGGATGGGGTACGCCACGCTGGGCCGTGAACGACGACAACGTGACCGACCCCGACTCGAAGCGGACGCGAGCCGCCCCGGCCTTCAGTCGCTGTTCCAACAATGCCGCCAGCTCTGACGTCGCCACGTGAAGGGTTGCGTCGCCCAAGCCGCGCGCGCTATCGGCTGCAAACTCGTCGAGAAGTCGATCGACATCGCGTCGCTGCCATGAGTCGGTGTCGGGTACCGACAACAGTGCATCGATCGCGGCCGAGATGGCGGTGACGAACTCGGCGGCGCTCATCGGCCCACACAGCGAGTGGCGAATGGCACCGAGTTGCGACAACAGGTCGGCGATGGCGCCGAGGGTCTCGACCGAGTCGCCCTCGATACCGGCGAAGGGAACCGTGCCGCCCGGCCCGAGGCGCGGGCCGCTGTCGGCCATGGCAGCGCCGACCAGCAACTGGTCGAGTGCGGCCTGCCAGGTGTAGGTGTTGAGGTTGGGCGGCAGACCGAACTGCTCGTGGCTTTCACCGTCGAGACCCCATCGGGCGTTGGTGGCAAGTACCCAATCGACGACCTGCCCGAGTTGGTCGGCGTCGAGATGAAACCGACGACGAACCGCTGGCAAGGCAGCGAAGGCGAGAACCTCACTGGCCCGGAATCGGCCTTCGAGCAGGTCGAGCATCGCGCCCAGCGCGTCGAGCAGTTGGTTGTGTTGCAGGAGCGAACGGTCGGCCACCTGCACGGGCACGGCAGGAACCAAGCCGCCATCGCCAGCGAAGACGGCCTCGACAATGGGGCCCATCGTCACCGGATCGGGGCACAAGATGGCGATGTCGCGAGGCTGATAGCGCCCACCACCCGGACGCTCGGTCTGCAGCACGCGCAGCAACTCGTCGCGCAAGACCTCGGCCTGACGAACCGAGCCGTGGCACCGATGCCACCACACGCTGCGATCACCTTGGATGGGCACAGCTACGGAGTGGGTCGACACCTCGTCGGCTCTGATGCCCGCCTGCAGCCGCGCAAGCAGCGTGGGCGAGCCGGAGGTGAGCGGGTCGGGAGTGGGCAAGTCGGCCAGTTCGGTGGGCCGGCAACCCGATTCGATCGCCACGCTGGCGAGCAGCAGGTGTGCCTCACGCGCCGCGCGCGACCAGGTGAACGCGAGCGGATGTTGCACCGCTGCTGCCGTGGGATCGGCAGTTCGCGCCAGCGGCAACGCCAGCGGTTCGCTGGCGGCGACGATGATACGACGCCACGCCACCAGCGACGGCGCCGGCGCAAGCACATGTACGTCGCAGTGGTGAGCCAACGCCGCCAACACCTCGAGATGCGGGCTGGGCAGGCTGGCCAGCCCGAACAGGAACACGCGGTCGGGCATGGTGGGCGTGCGCACCTGCTCGCGCAGCTCGCGAGCAGCATCGGCCACCACCTGAGCATCGCTTCGCCCACCGCGCGCTGTCAGCACCAGACGCCACAGTTGGGGCTGCCACAGCATGTGCCCAGGCAACGGCTGGCCGACCGCGTCGACATCGGAGCCGGCCTCCCACCGGCGCACCATCGCCGACCGGTGCAAGGTGTACCGATCGAAGAGGTCGGCGATGGTGCGTGCCCGCAGCAGGTCGGCCGGCCGGCCAAGGGACTCACCATGGTGAACCAGCGCTTCGTAGACCGACCAGGTGAGCGGACCCACCGACCATGCGCCGACGTCGGACTCGCCCAGAGCCCTGCGCATGAGCGCCCCGGGAAAGATGAAGTCGATGTTGGCGGCGATGCCATCGGACGCAGTGGGACTGGTTGCGCCGAGCGAGCGAGCCAACTGGCCGGTGAGCCACGCACGCAGCCCATCGCCGGGCACCACCACGAGCTCGGCTGCGAAGGGATCGGCGAGCGGCTGCGCCAACTCACCCGCCAAGACGTGGGCCAACGTGCCCAGGTCGTGCGCCACCGACAGCCGAAAGCTCATGGGGTTCACCGTAGCGAGGGGGTGCGACACTGCCCACGCTGGCGCCGAA
>JAYTNH010000422.1:0-1845 GCA_043748395.1 Ilumatobacteraceae bacterium
GTGTGCTGGCCGAGCCACAGTTGGAACCCGACGAAGCCAACCGGGGCCAGCACCGGCGCGACGATCGACCGCCACTCGCCGCGTCGGCGGATGGCGACGTATGACGCGATCGCGCACGCCGCCACCAGCGCGATTCCGTTGGGGCGAGTGGCGGTACCGAACGCGGCCAGAATGCCCGCTGCCAGCCATTGCCGATTCAGCAAGAACCACATGCATCCTGCCGCAAGCGCGAGCAGGAGCGCTTCGGTGTACGCGAACGACAACACGAAACTGCCCGGGAACATGGCCATGAGGATCATTGCCTTGGTGGCTACTGCGGTGTCGTACAGCCTGCGCGCGATGAGCCCGGTGAGCAACACGGCGAGCGCGCCGAGCACGAAGTTGATGAGCAGCGCGGCGAGTGTTTCATTGCCTGGCAACACGAAGTCGACTGCCTTCACCAACGTGGGGTAGGTGGGAAAGAACGCAGCGCGTGCATCGGGAACGTCGTAGGTGATGTCGGGCTGCACGAATCGTGGGTACCCGTCGCGGACGATACGCAGGTACCAGAGTCCGTCCCACGACGTGAGTACGTCGACCATGGGACGCAGCGCATGGCGGGGGATGACCTTGTCGATGTACTGGGGGTCGGCGAACACGGCGGTCGGCAAATCGGAGTCGATCTTGTTCTGGTCGGCCCGTAGCTCGGCAGCCACGATGCCGGCGCCAACGACCACGCACGCTCGCGAGAACAGGTACACCAATCCCACCTTGTAGAGCGCACGCACCCAGACCGACCGCTCGGCAGCGGAATCGGTGGTGCTGGTGCACTCGGTGGTGGAGTGGAGGTCGGTTTCGGTCATCACATCTGATCGGCTCGGCACGGCGTGGCGACGCTAACAGAGCATCTTCGGATGACCACGGCAAGAACGCTTCACCAGTGCCTCATCGGCAGGATGCGCTGACGCGGACCGAACGCCGGAGCGCCGTGGCCATCGAGTTGCAGCAGACGCACCACCCGGCCACGCTCGCCGGCGTACGGCTGCAAGAGCTCGAGCATCTCGTCGTCCGTGCCGCGTGGGCGACCGGTGAGCGCGTTGACGACGAGGTTCTTGAGGTGAAAGTCGCCGACCGCCAATGCGTCAGGATCTCCGAGGGCGGGGCCGAGGGCCGAGCCGATCGTCCACTGGCCCACACCGCGTAGCAAGCCCAGCTTCGCGGCGCATTCGCGAGACGACAGGGTGGCCCACTCCCACAGTCGCGGCGCATGCCGCGCCACCAACTTCAGCGGCTCGGCTCGTTTCGCCTCGATGCCCAACGGATGAAACCACCAGGTGGGTTGGCGCTCGAGCACGTGTGGCGCTGGTGGCAACAACAAGCCATCGAGCGGGCCGGGGGCCGGGTCGCCGAGCTTGCGCACGAGTCGGTGCCACTGGGCGATCGCCTCGCCGGCGGTGATGCGCTGCCCGATGATCACCGGCAGAAGTTCGTGGTAGAGCGTTCCGCTCGCTCCGAGCCGAACGTGCGTGTGCCGGTGTGCTGCGCGTGCGATCGCCGGGTGCGCGGTGTCGAACGACGGCGGATGATCGTTGGCTCCTGTGATCGAGTCGACGCATGCTTCGAGCCATGGTCCGCCAGGACCCCACGACTGTGCGACCACTTCGCCGGTTGTCCACGAGATGTGCAGCGTGCCGGGGCCATCGGGGGTGAAGGTTGCCCTCCAGAACTCGTCACCGTTGAGGCGCGTGGTGGGGTCTGCAGATCCGAAGCGGTACAGCGAGAGCGCACTGCTCACACTCGGTAGCGACCCACGTTCGCTCATCGACCTGGCCACGGTGCGACCGTACCAACGTCGCCCGCATCGCC
>JAYTNH010000423.1:0-6123 GCA_043748395.1 Ilumatobacteraceae bacterium
CCTGCGGCGGCCAGGGCGGAACCCATGATGGCCATGCCGATGCCGGCGTCGCCCCAGAAGATCTCCTCGATCGCGACGGGCAAGGTGAGCCCGGTGGGATCGCTGAACGTGTTCATCAAGAACTCCCAGCCGTAGAGGCCGATCTTGGCGGCCTCCTGCACGATCGGGTAGGGGAACTCTTCGCGCTCATCCCACTCGTGACCTGCGGGACGGATGACGTCCTCGGCAAAGTCGTGGACCCACTTCTGGATCTGGAGTTGGTCGTCGTTGAGAGCGAAATCAGCCATGTGGAGCCTCCGGTGACGGAACGAGGTGAAGTTACTAGCGGGTAACTCTACCCATGGGTAACCGGTTCGTCCAGTCCAGATTCCCTTGCTCTCGCTGTGGCAGAGTGGTGCATGCGTACACGAGCAGCACTGGTCGCCGTCACCCTCATCACACTCGCTGCGTGCAGCGACGGAGGCGACAGCGCTGGTACGACACCGGCACCCACTTCGACCAGCACGCCGACCACGACGCCGGCACCCACCACCACTGAAGCACCTGCGCCCACTCCGGCCGATGCCGACACGCTCGCGGCCGCGCAGGCCGCGCTCGACGCCGGCGGGCCGGGCTGCGACGTGCTCGACACCACTCGGTGCCTGCTGCCATTCCCGTCGAATGCCTATCTCGTCGACGGTCGAGTCGCCTTCCCCGCCGAGCACATGCCCGCCAACGCATCTGGCGTGCAGGTCGATCCGAGTGAGTGGAACCGCAACGACGGCTTCAGCCCCAACACCCCCATCCTCACCTACGTCGACGGGCTCGACGCCGAGGCGAGCAAGCTGCCGTCGTGGACCGACCTCGAAGGATCGCTCGCCGACACTGCCACCGTCGTGTTGGTCGATGCCGACACCGGTGAGCGCGTGCCGCTGTGGGCCGAACCCGACACCAAAGCCGCCTCCGACGCCGACCGCCTGCTCGAAGTGCACCCGGCCGTGGTGCTCACCGGAGGCCACACCTACGCCGTCGGCATGCGCGGGCTCATCACCACCGACGGCACACCGGTCGAGCCGTCCGCAGCATTCCGCATCTACCGCGACGCGCTCACCACCGACCTCGGCGGCATCGAAGATCGACGCGCCGATATGGAGAACACCTTCGCTGCGCTCAGCACGGCGGGCATCGAGCGGGCCGACCTGCAACTTGCTTGGAGCTTCACCGTTGCCACTGACGACAACGTCACGGGTCGCATGCTCTCGATCCGCGACCAGGCATTGGCGGTGCTCGGCGATGCCGCTCCCGCGTTCATCGTCACCGAGGTCACACCCAACACCGACGACAACATCGCCCTACAGATCAAGGGCACCTACACCGTGCCCAACTTCCTCACCGGCGACGGCGGGCCCGGCAACAGCTTCTTCTACGGCGACGGAGTGACCCCAGCGGGCGACGAGCTGCCGGTACAGAACGGAACGCTGCAGGCGCCTTTCCAATGCAACATCTCGGTGGCCACCATGAACGGCACCGAGCCTGCTCACCTCGTCGAGTACGGGCATGGCCTGTTGGGCGACGAGGGCGAGATCAACGCCGGCAACGTGCGCGCTATGTCGAACGAACACAACGCCGTGTACTGCGCCACCAAGTGGGCCGGCATGAGCGAGGACGACGTCGGCAACGCCGTCACCACCCTCGGCGACTTCACCAACTTCGACACCATGGCCGACCGCCTGCAACAGGGTGTGCTCAACCAGATCGTCCTCGGCCGCCTGATGACACAGCCGGAGGGCTTGGCGTCACTGCAAGAGTTCCACCGTGCCGACGGCTCGCCGCTCATCGACACCACGCACCTCTACTACGACGGCAACAGTCAGGGCGGCATCATGGGCACCATGCTCGCGGCCGTGTCACCCGACCTCGAGCGCGCCGTGCTCGGCGTCACCGGCATCAACTACAGCGTGCTGCTGTCACGGTCGGTCGACTTCGAGACGTACGAGGCAATCTTCAAGCCGGCCTACCCGAACGATCTTGATCGGGTGCTCATCTTGTCGATGGTGCAGATGCTGTGGGATCGCGGCGAAGGTGCCGGATACGTGCAGCACATCGACATCCCCGTACTCATGCACGTTGCGTTCGGCGACTGGCAGGTCAGCGAACTCACCGCGATGATCGCGGCTCGCGCGGTCGGCGCCACCATCCATCGACCTGTCACCGAGCCGGGCCGCAGCGGTGAGGTCGAGCCCGGTTGGGGCCTCGATACCACCACCTATCCGAGTACCGGTTCAGCCCTGGTCATCTGGGATTCGGGCAGTGACCCCATTCCCTTCGAGAACATTCCGCCTTCAACCAGTCGCGATTCTCACGAAGACCCGCGGGCCGACGCGACCGTTCGCGAACAGAAGGCGGCGTTCTTGTTCGAGGGCACGCTGATCGACGTGTGCGACGCCAAGGCATGCAAGGCAGCCGCCCGCGACTGACGGCCGCGTTCAGGGAACGGGGATGGCCAGCAAGGCCGGAGCGATGGTCTCGTAGATCAGCTTGGCGCCGGGTTTGTACACGTGCACACCGTCCCACCGGTACGCAGTGCTCGACGAGACCAAGGCATCGGTGCACCACGCGGCGGGACCGACAACGAACGTGACATGGTCGGGGTCGGTGGCGGCGGCCTGCCGCAAGAGCGTGTTGAGGTGTTGCACCCGCGAGTCGTCGCCTCGCTCCGGCAACGCCGGCACACCGGCACCCTGTACATCGATCGGGCGCATGCAGGGCACCTCCAGCAGTGCCACGTGCGTCCCGACGGCCTTCAACGCATCGATGCCTTGCTGCAAGTCGGTGAGGAACCGTTGATCGGCCGCGGCCGACGCAAATGGGATGACCGCGCCATCCAGCCTGGTATCGAACACGTCCCACGCGCCAAGCACCACGAGCGCCACCTGGGCATCGTTCGCCGCAGCAGTGTCGGCCCACTCCGTGCTCCACGAGCCGCATCCGGTGAACGAGCGGCTGAAACCTTCGCGAGCCGACACCACCGAGCCGTCGGAGTAGACACTGCAGCCGTCGAGCGAACCGTCGCTGATGGTGAAGGTGCTCTCGATGCCTGACGGCAGGTTGATGGCGAGCGAGTGCGCTTGCGAATCGCCCACCACCACGACCGAACGCGGTAGCACCGGCAGGGTGACCACGGGCGCCGTGGTCACATCGGATTCCGGCACCGTCGCAACTGGCGTCGCGACTGGCGCCACGACTGGCGTCGCGGTGGGCGTCGCGACTGGCGCCACGACCGGGGGCTCGAACGCGACCGACGTGGTGTCGGCGGCCGGATCGAAGGCGCGCACGCTGCCGAAGAACAGTGCCAGTGGTACCAGCAGCGCCGCGCCCGAGACCGCGGCCAACGCAGTCGTGATCGACCACTCCCGTGTGCGGTTCGCCGCGAACCACCGGCCGAGACCGCCGGTGCGGATGGGGGTCTCGACGAAGCGATAGCACAACTCAGCCAACGGCACGGCGATGGCGAGCATCAGCGCGAACTTCGTCCACGACCCGTCGGTCGCCTTGCAGATCACCGTGGGCGGCCATGTCCACAGGTACAGCCCGTACGAACGCTTGCCGACCTCGACCATCGGACGCGAGCCGAACAGCCGTCGCATCGTCCACGCGGCCGGGTGCACCACCACCATCACCGCCACCATCGAGGCCAGCGTCACCAGCGGCAACGTCCAGCGGTAGATCGAGCGATCGGTCAGTACGGCCGTGCTGAACGCAACAACCAGCACGGCAATGGCCAGCGCACCGACTGCATCGAGCACGGTGCCCGCGTGTCGCCCAGGTTTGGCGGCGCTGCGCCACGGTCGCCACAGAAATGCCATACCCGCTCCGAGCAACAACCCGCTGGCGCGCGTGATGGTGCCGAGATACATGAAGTTGATGCGGTCGGCCGACAACTCCGGGGCCCTGGCGAGGAACCATGTGAGCACCATCAGGCCCACGCCGGCACCGACCAACAAGCGACCGCGAACCCGTGGCGAAAGCCTCAGCGCAGCGAGGCCGAGAAAGCCAAGCGGCCACAGCAGGTACCACTGTTCCTCGACGGCCAAGCTCCACAGGTGCCGCAATGGCGATGGCGAGCCGGGCTGGAAGTACGGCACATCGCCGGTGATCTGGCCCCAGTTGGCAACGTAGAAGATGCTCCATGGCAGGTCGCGCCGCATCTGCGACTGATGCTCCGGCGAGCCCCACACGGCCGCCCACACACTGACAACCACCAGCATCGTGAACAGCGCCGGTAGCAGGCGCCGGGCGCGGCGCTTCCAGAACTGGCCGAGGCTCACCTTGCCCTGACGCTCACGTTCCTCGATGAGCAGCGAGGTGATCAGATAGCCGGAGACCACGAAGAACACTTCGACGCCGAAGAATCCGCCATGCATCCATGCGAACCCTGCGTGATACACGATGACCGCGACGACCGAGAGCGCGCGCAGGCCATCGAGCGATGGTTGATAGCCCATGCTCGGTCGGGCCGAACGCACACGCTCGAGCGCCTCGAGCCGCTCGAGCGCGGGGTGTTCCACGAGGTCCGTCACAGTGGGCTCAGTCTCGCAGGGAGCGGTGCAGACCCCACGTCACCGCGAGCCCAAGCCCAGCGAGGCACAGCACCGATCCGGCCGCAAACGGACTCCACACCCCCACCCGGTCGAACATCGCCCCGGCTGCCGGCGGCCCGGCGATGCGACCCATGGCGTACGCCGACTGCTGGAAGCCGAGCGCCTCGCCACGTCGATCAGCGGGAGCATGCAGCGTCACCAAAGTGGTGATCGACGGCGACGCGCAGCCCTGGCCAACCGCCAGCAGGAACAGTGCTGCGATCAGCACCGGCCACGCGGTGGCGATGCTCAACAACGCGAGGCCGGCAACCAGCGTTGCGACGCCGAACAGGTAGAGGTGACCGAGGCCGAACCGGTCGGTCAGGCGTCCGTAGAGCCCACCCTGGATACCCGCGAGCACCAACCCGACGCCGAGAAAGAGCAGGGCGATCGGGCCCTCGGTCAAGTCGAAACGTGCACTGCCGAACAGCGAGAACGTGGCCTCGAACGCAGCGAACGACACCACGGTGATGAATCCGACAACGGCCAGACGACGCAACACCCGACTCGCCGGAAGCGTCATGCGGTGGCGCGTCGCCGGGCGATCGGTGCGGGTCTCGGGCAAGCGGATGATCGCCGCGATGGCGTTGATCGAGGCAAGCACACCGGCGACGTAGAACGGCACGTGGGGTCCGCCGAGTGAAGCCAGTCCGCCGATGGCCGGGCCGATGACGAAGCCCACGCCGAACGCTGCTCCGAGTAGGCCGATGAGGCGCGGGCGCTCCGCCTCAGAGGCCATATCGGCCACCGCCGCGTGCGCGACCGACAGGCTGCCACCGGAAGCACCATCGAGAATTCGTCCAGCGAACAGCAGCCACAACACGTTGGCCGCACCGGTGACGAAGCTGCCCACCGCCGTGCCGATGAGCGAGATCACGATCACCGGCTTGCGACCGATGCGGTCGGAGAGTCGCCCCAGCAACGGCGCGAACAGCAGCTGCGCGCACGAGAACGACGCAAACAGCAGCCCGACGGTGAAGCCGGATGCCCCGAATCGCTCCGCGTACCGCCCGAGGATGGGAACCACGATGCCAAATCCCACGAGGTCGAGCGCCACGGTGGTCCAGATGGTCCAGTACCCCGGCGGCAAGGGTGTTCGCTCAGCTCGGGCCACGACTCCCCGTTCTACCGCAGGAACCGCACGCTGGCGCACTTTCTCGCCCACTGGTTGAGATTCGGGGCCAGCGTCGAGGAGGGCCACACCCCTATCACGCCCCATCACACCCCATCACACCCCTATCACACCCCTATCACACCCCTCCGCGAGCATGAGCCCATGGATGCACGATTCAGCCAGATCGCAGCGATCGCTGCCTTGAACCATGGAGTCATCTCCATCCGGGACTGCCAGCGCCATCACGTCTCGAGCGCGCTGCTGCACAGTTGGGTGTCGGCGGGTCTGCTCCGCAGACTCGGGCCACGGTCGCTGTGCGTTGCCGGGACACCATCGACATGGCATCACTCGCTCTCCGCCGGCATCGCCGACCTCGACGGGCATGGCGTG
>JAYTNH010000424.1:0-4136 GCA_043748395.1 Ilumatobacteraceae bacterium
CTTGGCAGGTGCGGCCTTCTTCGCCGCAGCCTTCGACTTCAGGCCAAGCTTCTCGGCAAGCGTCTCGAGGCGATCCTCGACCGAATCGAGCCGACCGGCGAAGTCGCCGAGCCGCTTCGACAGCTCGGCTTGCACCGTCGAGACGATTTGCTCGGTGGTGGAACGACCGCGGTCGACGAGCTGCTGCACGGTGCGCTCTGCGTCCTTACGGCGCACCTGCCCCTGCTTCACCAGATCGTTGACGACCTTCTCGGCCGAACCTTGTGAGGTTTCACTGAACTGCAGGCCCGCATCGAGAAGCCGCTTGAGAAGTGTGTTTGCTGACATGGCCAAAGTCTATCGGTGCGCTGTGGAGGCCGCGACAAGGGCGGCCGCTACGACACCGAGGTGGTCACCCACCAGGTCGGGCGCGGGCTCTACCTTGGTGCCCATGGCCGTTACGCCCGACCACACCTGCGCGTACCGACATCTGAGCGTGCGTGCGAACAGTCCGTCGGTTTCGGGACGGTCGCCCACCATCACTGCCTGACTGGCCGCTCCGTCTCCGATGATCGAACGAACGAGGTCGGCCATCGGCTGATGGGGCTTGCCAGCAATGATCGGTTCGACGCCACACGCCGTCGCGACCGCCGCAAGAATCGCGCCCCCGCCGGGAATGGCACCATCGGGTGTTGGGTAGGTGGCGTCGTCGTTCGTGCCAATCAGCCGCGCCCCCAGCTGCACCGCCCGAGTTGCCAAGCGCAGGCCCTCGTAGTCGAAGTTGCGATGAAAGCCCACGACTACTGCGTCGGCCAACTCCGTGAGGCCCACCACGACTGCGCCGCGAGCCTCGACGGCCTGCACAACTCCCTGACCACCGCATACGTGGATTCGTTCGCCGGGCTCGACCATTCGCGCCGCGGCTTGCGCCGACGTGACCACATCACCCGCCGACGGAACCCCGATCAGGTCGAGCGCAGCCTCCTGATCTTCCACCAGCGCTGCAGAATTGTTGGTCACGAAGAGCACACGATGGCCCGCTTGTCGGAGCAATGCGATGCCTTCTACAGCGCCAGGAATGGGTCGGTGTGACAACCACACCACACCATCGAGATCGCAGAGCACGACACACGACGACGTTGATTGCGACGTTCCTTGCGGCGAGGTAGCCATGAGGTGGTCATATTGCCACGTGAGGTGCCAACCTGTTCGGGTGCCCCGCTTCGAAGCCTTCCCCGCCTTGCGCTATGCGCCGTCACTTCCGCTCCAACTGGTGAACGCGCCTCCGTACGACGTGCTGTCGGCGGTCGATGTGGCACACCTCGCAGCGCGCCACCCGCGCAACATCGTCCACATCGATGTTCCGGCCGAGGTGCCCGGCCGCGACCGGTATGAAGTTGCGGGCGAGCAACTGCGCGCATGGGTACACGAGGGATCGCTGCGACGCGACGCCGACCCATCGTTCACGCTGTACCGCATGTCGTTCACTGACGAAGCGGGCGATGAACGCGAGACGGTCGGTGTGATCGGAGCCCTCGAGGTGGTCGACGAAGGTGCTTCAGGAGTACTACCCCACGAGCGCACCACGCCAAAGGCCAAGACCGATCGGCTCGACCTCACGCGGGCGACCTTGGCCAACCTCTCGCCAGTGTGGGGTCTGTCGCTCACGTCCGGACTCAGTGCTCTGCTCGCCCAGCCCGGCGAGGCGGTTGGGGCCTGTACCGACGAGCAAGATGTTGTCCACACGGTGGAACGTGTCACCGACCCGGCCCGCGTGGCCGCCATCTCGCAGGCCGTAGCCCAATCACCCGTGCTCATCGCCGATGGCCACCATCGCTACGCCATCAGCCGTACCTACCGCGACGAGGTGCGAGCCGCGCGCGGCGAACACTCCGGGGCCGAGCTCACGATGGCGTACGTGTCCGAATTGGTCGGCGAGCAACTCAGCATCGATGCCATCCACCGTCTGTACGACGGCACCACTGCCGATGCTCTGCTCAACCGACTCGGGGCATCGTTCGACCTCGTCGAAGCCGGACAGGTGGATGCTTCGTTCGCGGCGGCAATGGTCGAACGACAGTCACTCTGCTTGGTGCGCCCCGACCGCAGCGGCGTGTGGCTCACTCCCCGACCCGACGCGTTTCGCGACGTCCGACATCTCGATGGCGCGTTCCTCGAACATGCCATGCTCGGGATGAACATCGACGTGTCGTACCAACACGGCATCGCTCACGTTGTCGATGCGGTCGCTGCAGGTCGGGCCTCAGTCGGCGTGTTGATCCGTCCGACCAGCATCGACGAGATCCGCCGCACAGCCGACGAACGGCTGCTCATGCCCCCGAAGTCGACGTTCTTCACGCCAAAGCTGCGTACCGGTTTGGTGCTTCGACCGATCGACTGATGCAGCTTCACCGCCGCCGACCCTGTGCCACCGCGAAGTCCTGACGCTGGGGCCCAAGACGGCGTCGTGCGTCAGGACTTGCACGTCTCTTGCGCTCATAGCGCCTGCTACTGGCTGCAGTAGGGTGCGCCCATGACGACCTGGACAGTGATCGACGAGCAGCGAGTGCAAACGGTGGAGTCAGGAGACACGCTGCTGATCGATCCGAGCGTGCTCGGCTGGCTCCGCAAGCCCGAAGGCCTGTGCCGCGACGACGTATGCGTTGTCGTGCCCGATCATGTCGCGTCCGGTCCGATCGAGGCCGACACCTTGGCCCGACTGCTGCAACGCCCCATGGTGATCGATACCGTCGAGCGCGTTGCATCGATCGCCGCCCCAGCGGCCGACCGTGCTGCCACCCTGCGCTCGGGTGTCGCGCCCGACTTCACGCTCCCCGACCTCGACGGTCAACTCCACTCGCTCAGCGACTTCCGCGGCAAGAAGGTAGTGCTGTACGCGTACGCCAGTTGGTGAGGCTGCCGTTATGACCTGCCCGTGTGGCAGGCGATCCACGAAGAGCTCGCACCCGACGGACTGGTAGTCCTCACCATCGCGATCGACCGCTCGCCCGACGATGCCCGCCCGTTCATCGAACGCGCACATGCCACCCATCCCAGCCTGATCGACACCGAGCACCGAGTGGCCGACCTGTACAACATGGTCAACGTGCCCACAGTGGTGTGGATCGACGAGGACGGCATCATCGTTCGGCCACAGGACGTGCACTACGTGTCGAACGAGTTGGCCAGCATCACCAGGTTCCACAACCGCAAGCCGCTTGCCACGCTACGGGCCTGGGTACGCGGCGACGCGCCTGCCTATCGGGGCGACGTCCGCGCCGATACCAAAGTGGCGTCGCGAACCGACCAGGAAGCACGGGCCGCGTTTGCACTCGCATGGTGGCTGTCGCAGCAGGGGCGCGACGAGGCCGCCGAACGTTGGTACGTACGCGCCGGAGAGCTCGCCCCGCACGACTTCACGATCCGGCGCGGCTCGATGCCCATCCGCGGCATCGACCCTGCCGGGCCAGCGTTCTTCACGATGGTCGCCGATTGGACCGGGCAAGGAAACGCCTACTACCTCCCGTTGGCCGATACGGCAACGACTGAGGCCGACTACGAGGCCGAACCGATCGAGGCGATCGACATGGCCGAACTGCGTCGCAGGATCGAGGCGGATTCGTGACCCAATTCATCTCGGCTTCGGCTCACGTCGACCGCGAGTACCCTCTCATTCGCGTCGCCTCCAGCGAGCCGGTGTAGGGCCTGGGAATGCACCACGTCATCCCCGACGATCACGATAAGTCAGCAGCGTTGCTCGCCCGGAGCTTCGACGGCGACCCGCAGATGCGCTTCTTGTTCCCCGATCCGGCAACCCGGGTAGCCGACCTCACCGACTTTTTTTCGACCATTCTCGGCGCTGGCGTGCGTCGTGGACACACCTACACGATCCCCGGCCGGGCGGTATCGCTGTGGGCGCCCCCGGCGGTGACTGCGTTGACCGACGACGAGGCGGGGCCCATTGTCGAGCTCATCGCCGGCCGCTACGGTGCCGAGGGCATCGCACGGCTGGTGGCGCTCTCGGAGGCGATGGCGACGCACCATCCCACCGACCCGCACATGTATCTGTTCATCGTCGGCGTCGAGCCATCCCTGCAGGGGCAGGGCATCGGGCTGGCCATCTTGGGGCCGACGCTGGCGCACTGCGATGTGGTGGG
>JAYTNH010000425.1:0-7941 GCA_043748395.1 Ilumatobacteraceae bacterium
CGCATGCCGGCGATGGCAGCGGCCTTGTCGTCATCGGTGCCGGCCGCGAGAGCGAGCCCGGTACCCAACGGCTTGCTGAGCATCAACACATCGCCCGGCTTGGCTCCGCCCTTGCGGAACACACGGTCGGGGTGTACGACCCCCTGCACGGCGAGGCCGAAGATCGGCTCGGGGTTACGGATGGTATGCCCTCCGGCGATGGTTCCGCCGGCCTCGGCCACCACCGCTGCGGCAGCATCGAAGATGGCCACGATGGCGTCGCGTGGAAAGTGTTCGGGGAAGGCGGCGATGTTGACCGCGATGACGACACGGCCCCCCATCGCGAACACATCGCTGCAGGCATTGGCCGCAGCGATCGCACCGAAGTCGGCGGGGTGGTCGACCAACGGCGGAAAGAAGTCGGTGGTGCTGACGAGCGCCACATCGGGCGACACCTGGTACACCGCCGCGTCGTCGAACGGCGCCAGCCCGATGAGGAGCGACGGATCGGCACCAGCGGGCATATCGCGCACCAGATCGGTGAGCAGCGCGGCACCCCACTTGGCGGCACATCCGCCACACGATGTCCACTCGGTGAGTCGCAGGTCGGCAAACGAATCGACCGGTTGATCAGTAGCAGTCACCCGCTCAGCCTACGGTGTGAACATGATCGAGATCGGTCCGTATCGCTTCACGCAGACCGACGCCACACGCACGATCGGGTTGTTTGCACAGATGTGGACGCAGCTGGGCGCAGGCCGCGATGCAACGGCCATCGAGCACCTCATGCCGGCCTTCACCGGCGAGGTCGACGCCGACCTGCGCGCTGCCTGGCAGGCACTCGCCGCCGCCGGACCGGCGCTGCGCGCTGCCGGCCAACTCCCCCAGCGCGCCACAGGTGTCGTGGCCCAGTTGAGCCGGTCTACCGGTGGCGTCCCCAAGCATTCAGTCGACGCGGCCGATGTCGGCTTCGGGGGCATCGCGGGCGACAAGCAGTCGGCCCGAATGCACCATGGCCGCCCGTGGCAAGCACTCTGCATCTGGAGCACCGAGGTGATCGAAGCGTTTGCGGCAGCCGGGCACCCACTGTCGGCGGGTGACGCTGGCGAGAACATCACCGTCACCGGGCTTGCATGGGCCGAGGTTCGGCCCGGTGTGCGTCTGCAGATGGGCGAGGTGCTCTGCGAGGTCAGCGGGTACGCAATTCCTTGTTCGAAGAACGCGCAGTGGTTCACGGGCGGCGCGTTCGATCTGATGCACCACCAACGCGGCCCGATGAGCCGCGTATACGCCACCGTGTTGAGGCCGGGTCGCCTGGTTGCAGGCGACCCCGCCATACTCGAACCGTGACCTCCCACACTCCCTTCTCTGTTATCGCGTTCAGCGGCAGCCTGCGCCATGGTTCGAGCAACACCGGGTTGGTGCATCTCGCCGCTCGGCTCGCTCCGCCAGAGCTCTCGTTCACCATCGTCGACTGGGTCGATCAGCTGCCCTGGATGAATCCCGATCTCGAGGCCGACCTGCCGCCGGTCGTGCAACATTGGCACGACACCGTGCGCGCCGCCGACGCATTGGTGATCGGCATGCCCGAGTACAACTTCGGCCCGACCGGTCTGGCCAAGAACGCTCTCGACTGGCTCACTCGCCCCTCCGACGACCGCGTGATCAACGCCAAGCACGTTGCGTTTCTCAGCTCGGCAGGGCGAGGTGGCGGCGCGAAGTCACAGGACTCGATGACGGTCATCCTCGGTTACCTGGGTGCCACCATCGTCGAGGAGCCACAGGTTCGGCTCAGCTCGGTCGCCGACCGCTTCGACGCCGAGGGCAACACCGACGACCCCGAGATCATTGCCGCAGTCGCCGCCAAGCTCACCGCCCTGGTCGCCGCGCTCACCGCCCGCTAGCGGCAAGCCCCTCGCCGCTGACCACGAACTCGGTGTACTGCTGCTCGCAGGGGTGGCCCGTCAGCAGCAGCACTCGATGCGGCTCACCATCGGCCCGAAGTTCGGCGATCATCGATGCGGTGGTGGCTTCGACGTCGGGCACATGCATGCACACGCTCCACCCCGGCTCACCGAACGGTTCGTGCGACCGCAGGTGCGCGGCCAGCGCATCGACGGTGACCGGCCGGCGCGCCAGGACGGCACGCGATGCGCTCAGCCGGGGTTCGACCAACCGCTCGACGGGCTGTCGTGGGTGCCGATGCACTGCATCGAACGACTTGATCGTCGTACGGTTCGAGATCGCCCGCACGTCGGTGACCCGTTCAGCCTGCCATTGGGTACCACTGGTCTCGAGCACCCACGCGTCGCACGGGTCGGCAACGAGGAACGAGCTCCAGTAGGGCCGACTGCCCCCCACGATCGCCGGATCGTGCCCCGACCCACCCTGGCCGTACCTCGCGAGCAGCCCAGTGAGCACGTCGATCGCCTCGGCCGCCGACGCAGCGCGTTCGAGGCCGAGTCGCACGAGATCCATACCGATGAGCGCAAGCGGTGCGGTGCGCGGATCGAGGGTGGTGTAGATCGCCTCGTTCCCGATGGCGACGCCATGCTCGTTCACACCGTGTTCGGCGCCCCAACACCATGTGGGCCGAGAAAGAATGCAGCGATAGGTCAGTGCCGGATGCGGCTCGATGGCGATGTGCGTCACCTGCAGTGCGTGCGCATCGAGGCGGGGTTCGCACCACTCGATCACCTGGCTCTCGGCTGGCGGACGGTCGCTGTTCTTGGCGAACAGGGTGTGGCTGCAGGTGGCCGGCGCAAGGGCCACGAGACAGTCGCACATCAGCCGAACGAAATCGATTCGGGCGCCGGCCACAGCGCCTCACCGCGAGGCTCCTGCGTGCTCCACTGCGGCGCGACCACCGGAGCCGCAAGCCGTACTGCGTCGCCCTCGACCTCCCACAACACAGCGGGTCGGTCGCCGTGCCAGCGCACCGCCAACGACACCCGCGACGCTGCTCCGACGGGAAGCCCGTACGCCTCGAAGTTCGCGCCAAGCCACTCGGTGGGAATGCCACCGGGCAACACGGTGCCGTCGGTAGCCACCATGCGTTGCTCGAGCCAGGGTGCCAAGCGTGCCCCTGAGGGCACAGCGCCTGGGCGATCGCTGCTCAACAATCCGATGCGGCGAAGAACTGCGGCCAGATCGCGCCGGGCCCGCGACTCGCCGGCGGCCCCGAACACCTGCTCGGCGGCGATGAGCGCATCGCCCAGCGCCCAGTCGTGATCGCCCTTGGCCGCGACCTCGACTGCATGGGCGATGTCGGGTACCCACTCGTGCGGTCGCTCACCCATGCGTACCAACTGGCCGACGCCGATGAGGAAGCCGACCGGGTCGTCGTCGGGATGCGCCGGACCGTTGAGCGCGAGGTCGCAGCGCATGGCGACCAGCGAGTCGACCATCGCCGGATCGGGTAGTACGAAGCGACTGGCCCGATCGCTCATCGCGACCCATCCGCGCGCAACCTGGAGCGCGGCAGGCAGCACGGTGGGCAGCAGCCCACCAGTGCCCGCGTGCGAGATCGCGACCGTGAGCGTGGATCGGTGCCCAATCGGGAACACCACGCTGCCTGCCGGCAACTCGATGCCCTTTGGCGGTGACGACGACGACGGCCGCGCCGAACGCAGATCGGACCGCGTGAACGCCACTGCGATAGGTAGGGGTGAATCGTTCTGGATCTCGATGATGGTGAGCCCGCCATCGTCGGCCACCGAGTACACACGTTGCACGGCATCGCCATCGGGGATGCGTACGCGCGTTTCGACAACAGGCGTGCCAACGACCACCGTCTGGCGTACTGCGGCTTCATGTTGGGGACTGTGCCACCGATCGTCGGCGGCGATGTGCCAGTCGTACGCCACCGAACCATCCCACGGCTCGATGGCGCCCCATGGGGTGACAGTGGCGCGCCAACGCCCGCCGAGCACTCCTGTGATGGTCATCGACTACTCCAATTCGCTCTTGTGGGTACGCCGCATGAGCGAGCCGAGTGCTTCGGCAGCGCTGCGCCCCTGGTGGCACACGGCCACCACCTGTTCGGTGATCGGCATCTCGACACCGTACCGACGGGCGAGGTCGAGCACGCTGGGGCAACTCTTGACACCCTCGGCCACCATCGTCATCGAGGCAAGTACCTCGTCGATGAGCTTGCCCTGACCGAGTTGCAGACCCACCATGTTGTTGCGGCTCTGCGACGACGAGCACGTGGCGATGAGGTCGCCCATGCCGGCAAGACCGGCGAACGTGGTCGCCAACCCGCCCATGGCCACGCCCAGGCGAGTCATCTCGGCCAACCCTCGAGTGATGAGCGTGGCGCGGGTGTTGTCGCCGAAACCCATGCCTTCGGCCATACCACTGGCGATGGCGATGACGTTCTTCACCACTCCGCCAACCTCGCATCCGACGACGTCGGAGTTCGTGTACACGCGCAGGCTCGGACGACTGAAGATGCGTTGCAGTTCGTCGGCGATGTCACCTTCGTCGACTGCCACGACACTGGCAGCAGGCTGGCCTCCGAGGATCTCTTTGGCGAGGTTTGGCCCCGTGAGCACCGCCACCGGGTGACCGGGCATCTCGTCGCGGGTGACTTCGCTCATGCGCTTGCGCGACGAACGTTCGAGGCCCTTCGTGAGGCTCACGACCGGCACCCAGGGCCGCAAGTACTGGGCTGCCTCGGCCGCAACCTCTCGGTAGCCGTGCGACGGAACGGCCATCACCAACACGTCGGCGGACGACACGGCGTCAGCCAGCGAGCTCGTGGCATGCAACTGTTCGGGCAAGACGTATTGGGCGAGGTAGTCGCCATTGACGTGCGCCTCGTTGATCTGCTGGGCAAGCGCTTCGCGGCGCGCCCACAGCACGGTGGGAGTGTTCACGGCGGCAAGCGCGGCGACGGTGGTTCCCCATGATCCTGCGCCGATAACGGCGACCTTGATCGTCATGATTCACATGGTACGTGCCTACGATGCCTGCCGTGGAGCCCGTGTTGCTGGTACCGGTGAAAGCCTTCGGCGATGCCAAGGCCCGTCTTGCTCGTGTTCTCACCGATGCCAACCGGGCGTGGCTGGCGCAGTGGATGGCCGAACGGGTGCTGGCAGCGGCTGGCGAGATGCCGGTCTACATCACGTGCGACGATGTTGCGGTTGCCGAGTGGGCCACCGCACACGGCGCCTCGGTGCTTTTTCAACCCGGTGTGGGTCTCAACCCGGCGGTGAATGCCAGCCTGGCGACGCTACGCGAACAGGGGGTCGATCATGTTGTGGTGGCCCACGGCGACCTGCCTCGCGCCCACACGCTCGCCAGCGTTGCGCGCCCGGGAGTGCTCACGCTCGTGCCCGATCGTCGCCACGACGGCACCAACGTCGCGTCGGTGCCACTCGCCATCACGTTCGAGCTGAGTTATGGCCCGCACTCATTCAGTCGGCACCTCGCCCAAGCGATGCACAACAACCTGCACCTTGAGGTCAGGCCCGATCCACTGCTCGCCCTCGACATCGACACACCCGCCGACCTCGCGCACCCGTTGGTGCAGGAAGTGCTTCCTCCATGGCTGCAAACGAACCAGGCCAACCCGCAGTAGCGGCACCGTCGATCAGTCGAAATCTGCCGACGCCACGATCAGTTCTCGCGATTGGCGCCCACCCCGACGACATCGAGTTCGGCTGTGGCGCCACGCTGGCCAAGTGGGCGACCGCCGGCTGCATCGTTCACCACCTCGTGTGTACCGACGGCTCGAAAGGCACCTGGAACCCCGATGCCGACATCGTCGCGCTGGTAGCCACACGCCAAGCCGAGCAACGCGAGGCCGCGCGGCGGCTGGCAGGCACGAACGCCGGCGAGGTCGTCTTCTTGCGACACGTCGATGGCGAACTCGACAGCTCGCTACATGTTCGAGGCGAGGTCGCGCGTGCGATTCGGTTGCTGCGGCCGCAGGTCGTCATCGGTCACGACCCCTGGAAGCGCTATCGACTCCACCCCGATCACCGACACGCCGGGCTGCTCGCGTGTGAAGGCATCGTCGCCGCGCGCGATCCGCACTTCTACCGCGAGCAGGGAATCGCGCATCACCGCCCCGATGCGCTCCTGCTCTTCGAGGCCGACGAACCCGACCACGTCGAGGAGGTCGGTGCGTTCATCGATTCCAAACTGCACGCGCTCGAGGCGCATGCAAGTCAGTTCGAGAGCACCATGCACGCCCGTGACGACGACACCATGCAGGCGTTCCGCGATCGCATTCGACAACGGCTCGTGGGCTTGGGCGAGCGCTTCGGCTCTGGCCCGGCCGAGGTGTTCAAGCTGATCAGCTCGCTCTAGGAGGCCGTCCCCCACCTGGAGGGCCGGCGAAGGCCTGGGCGATGCCCACCCACTGCTTCGCGCGCTCACCCTCGACTTGCAGCTCGGTATCGAGCAGGTGCCGGCGTTGGGTCACCAGCAAGCAGAAGTCGACTGCTGGTCCACGGACCGAGTCGGAGCCGGACTCTCCCCATTGCCACAGCGAGCCATCGGGTGCGGTGAGCTCGACCAGCACATCGGTGGGCGGTAGCTCGAGACCGTTGATCATGTACGCGAACGGGCGAGCGCGCACACCGATGTGAGCCACGTGCTTGAGGCGCGATGTTGGAACGCGTTGTACGTCGATCGCATCGGCGATGTCCTGGCCGTGTGCCCACGACTCCATCAACCGCGCCGTGATGAACGACTTGGCCGCCATCGCCGGCCCGTACCACGGAACCCTGGTGGCCGGATCGACCGTGCGTGCGAACGCCACCAACTGACGTCGGCCATCGCGCCACGCAGTCAGCAAGTCGCGCGAAGCGAGCGACCTGCCAGGTTCTACAGACGCAGACGTATCGCCCGACGCCAAGAGCTGCTCTGCCGCCTGGGCGAACGCGTCGGCATCGGTGAGCGCCAGCAGTGCCTGTTGATCGAAGTACCACAGATGGCTGATCTGATCGCGAACAGCCCACCCGTCCGCCGGCGTTGCCAGCTCCCATTGTTCGTCGCTCAGATGTGACACCAATTGATCGAGGTCGGCGTGTTCGGCTTCGAGGTCGGCGCAGATCGATTGCATCCCTGAATCATTCTCTGTGCACGGCGAAAACGACGAAACGGGAGGCCTCACGGCCCCCCGTCTCGGTCACCGTTCGCGAACGGCTACTTCTTCTTGGCCGGAGCCTTCTTGGCCGGAGCAGCCTTTTTGGCCGGAGCCTTCTTGGCCGGAGCAGCCTTCTTGGCCGGAGCAGCCTTCTTGGCGGCGGCCTTCTTGGCCGGAGCAGCCTTCTTGGCGGGCTTCTTCTTTGCTATTGCCACAGTGATTGTCCTCTCTTCGGTTTGGTGTTGATTACTTACGGTTCGGATTCAGGGCGGCCTTCAGCGTGCTGCTGGCCGTGAACTTCATCCGCGTGGACGCAGCGATCTTCACTTCGGCGCCCGTCTGGGGGTTGCGTCCGATCCTGGCCGCCGACTTCGACGTGCTGAACGAGCCGAAGCCCGGCCATGCCGCCTTGTCACCCTGCTTTGCTGACGCGACAACGGTGTCGAAAAACGCACCGATGGTCTTCTCTGCGTCTGCCTTGCTGACGTCCGCGGCGGTTGCTACGGCGTCGATCAGCTCTGCTTTGGTCATGTTGACTGGATACCTCCGGGTATCGGGGAAGTGGTAACAGTTCGTTACAGACATGTATCGAATCGGTTTCCTGCACTCATTACAAGCACCCTTTTCATTGCATTTGCAACAACACACAGACGAGATGTCGACAGTCGCACTGCGCGATCACGTCGGCCGGGCATCCACCACCATCGCGGCGCGCTGCGATACAACAGAGGACGTTGCCCACACCGACTCTTCGAGAGGCGAGGCCTTGACCGACCTGCTACCAAGCCGTTCCTCTTCCGCCCTGACCGAGGGGGCACAGCGAACACGACTCGTGCTCGATACTTCGGTGCTGGTAGCCGACC
>JAYTNH010000426.1:0-2097 GCA_043748395.1 Ilumatobacteraceae bacterium
AACTCCACGAACGAGCTGCCTGTGTCGCGCGACGGTCGCACAGCCGCGCTCGGGCCATCGCAAGGGGGTCCGGGCAGGCGCTCCATGTTCTGGTCATCGGTCAGCGCCAGCGACAACGTGAACAAGCTTGCGGCAATACAGAAAGAAGGGCCGGACCCGTAGGTCCGACCCTTCTCGTTGATCATTGATCCCGAAGGACCCGTTGGCTGATATCAGGTGCAGGGCGAAACAGCCGTGATGGCACCGCCCGCGCCGACCGTGTACTTCGCCGATGCCGTGCGCAGGAAGCCGCCCGTCACCAGGGCTGCGCCGCTGGCCGGGTACGCGTTGTTCTGTGCGTAGAACGCCTCGACGGCAACTTCCACCGTCTTCTTGTCGGCGGCACACGCGCTGGCCGAGCCACGGTCGGTGATGCCGCTCACGGCGAACACTGTCACGGTGGACAGGATGCCGAGGATCACGATGACGATCAGCAACTCGACGAGGGTGAATCCCTTGTCGCGCTTGGCGATGGTCGTGTTGGTCTCTTTGATGTCGTTCTGAATTTCCATGTGAGGTCATCCTCCGTTTGTCGTGCTGAGAACGTTGAGGAAGCTCGGCCCCCGCATACGCAGAGACAAGATCGGAACGGTTGCGACATACCTTGAGTGAAATCTTCCGACCTCTTGAACATCGGCGGTCAAGCCAAGGTCACGCGTTGTCGATAGATGGGCTGACGCAAGAAGGAGAACGATCATGCGCAAGAAGAACAAGGCAGCTCACACGGTGGACGAGTTCGATCGGGACTTCCTGCCGGCGGAGTCGGCCGAGAGTGCTCGTGCCATCGCCATCGACCTCGGCGATCGCCTTGTTCGACTCGAGCAACAGGTAATGGCTCAATACACGGCCACGGCCGCTTACGCCACGCTTGCCCACCAGCACACCGACACGGCCAGGGCCGAGGCCCGCTCCGACCTCGACCGCGCACAGAGCACCGTGATCGGACTCATCGAGAAGCTTCGCAGCGAAGTGCACCAACGACTGGACGGCGTCGAGGTGCGATTCGGCACCGACTCGTCCCTCCCGACCGGCGACAGTTCACCCCGACTGTTCGCACTCGACCAACGGGTGGCATCGATGAGCGCAGCCCTCGAACAAGTGCTGCGCGAGAACCACGCCCTACGCAACGAACTCAGCGAGCTCACGCAACGACGCATGAGTGACGACGGCTGGTTGGCCAGCAACGGCCCGGCGTCGCAGCTCGCATTGTCCTGACCCTCACCGCTGCCAGTTGCTCCGAAGTGGGCATACCGTAACGGGGTGACTTCTCGCCTATGGCTCCGACAGAACCGCGAACGTTCGCTTCGCCGACTTCACCCCTGGATCTTCAGCGGCGCGGTCGCCAAGGTCGAGGGTGACCCACAGCCGGGCGACACCGTGCAGGTGATGTCGTCAACAGGGGTGCCGCTCGGTAGCGCCGCCTACAGCCCGCACTCGCAGATCAGGGCGCGCATGTGGACGTTCGACGCCGACACCGAAGTGAATGCCGACCTCATCGCCGCGCGGGTGATCGCCGCCGCCCAGCGACGTTCGGCTCTGCTCGCGGGTGCGACCGACTCGGCTCGGCTGATCTTCAGCGAGTCCGACGAACTACCCGGCCTGATCGCCGACCGCTACGGCGACACGGTCGTGTGCCAGTTCGGAACAGCTGGGGCCGAGGCCTGGCGCGAGACCATGATCGACGCGCTCGCCTCATTGCCTGGCGTTGCCACCGTGTACGAACGCAGCGACGGTGACGGCCGCACCCGCGACGGACTCGAGCCGCGCGTCGGCCTGGTTCGGGGCGCCGAGCCATCACCCGACCTGGTCGCCCACGAAGATGACCGCCAGTTCGTCGTCGACGTGGCTGGCGGACACAAAACCGGGTTCTATCTCGATCAGCGCAACGGCCGCCGCATGGTGGCCGCCCTCGCTCCGGGCCGCAGCGTGCTCAACGTGTTTGCGTACTCGGGGGCATTCAACGTCATCGCCGCATCGGTCGGGGCCACGAGCATCACCAGCATCGATTCATCTGGGCCGGCCCTCGAACTCGCGCGCCGCAATGGCACCCTGAACGGC
>JAYTNH010000427.1:0-4295 GCA_043748395.1 Ilumatobacteraceae bacterium
GCGCCGGCGACGATGATGTCGGCCCGCGCCGCGTCGAGACCGGGTACCGATCGGCGCGCCACCGCCGAGCGGTGCTTGCACAGCCGGTCGGTCACTGCGTCGAGCTCGTCGCGGCTGAAGGTGAAACCGTTGTAGGTGCGCAGGT
Source organism: Ilumatobacteraceae bacterium (assembly GCA_043748395.1). Lineage (GTDB taxonomy): Bacteria > Actinomycetota > Acidimicrobiia > Acidimicrobiales > Ilumatobacteraceae > JAYTNH01. Next base: position 146 of record JAYTNH010000427.1, read on the forward strand.
CGTCGCCGCCTCTGGTGTCGTTCACCATTCTGGCAACGGTCTCGGCGGTACCCGAGCATGCGACCGCGATGTCGAACCCGTGCTCGATGACCTCGCGCTCGAACAGCACCAACATGGACCGCACATACGAACGGCAATCTTCGATCGACTTCGGGGTGGCCGTTCCGTCCGGGAAGAAGCGGTCGGTGAGCCGCACCGCACCCAGTTTGAAGCTGCGCGCCGCCAACTGCTCGCCGCGCTGACCGATGAGCACTTCGGTAGAGCCACCTCCGATGTCGACCAGGATGAGCCGTTCGTCGAAGACCGGCAGCGCCTGCAGCACGCCGAGATGGATGAGCCTGGCTTCCTCGAGCCCCGAAATCACCTCGACGTCGATGCCGGCCTCGGTGCGTGCCCGTCTGATGAACTCGTCGGCGTTGTCGGCCTCGCGCACGGCGCTGGTGGCCACGGCGCGCTCGACCGCGCCGAGACTCTCGGCGATGCGGTGCATGCGCACGAGCGCAGCGATACCGCGGTCGATGGCATCGGGTTCGAGCTGCTTCATGTCTCCGCCGCCATGGCCCAGGCGAACGCTGTCTTTCTCGCGGGTGATCACCTCGACGCCGTTGGGTCCTACACGTGCCACCACCATGTGAAAGCTGTTGGTGCCGAGGTCGAGCGCGGCAACGAGCCCCACTTCGGGGGCATCAGCAGGGCGTCGGCCTTCATCCGTTGCCTTCATCCACTGAGGGTGGCGGCACAAGCATCGACTCCGCCGAGCACGCCAACACGGAAGCTGTCGATCTTTTCGAATGCGCTGCCGCGCACGTTGGTGTCGGTGCTCTCATCACTGCGGATGATGGCCACGAGCACTGCTTCGTCGAGGTCGCCGGCGGAGAGGAACAGCTCACGATCTTCGGGTAGCGGTGGCACGATGTCGCGAACCCATGAACCAGTGAGGCAGTCGTCGAACAGTGCTCGGGGTTCGCCTTCGAGCGCGCTCTGGAACGCGGTTTGCACGGCTTCGCTGAAACCCTGCGACAGCAGGTAGCCCACCGACATGTCGCCGAGTAACGGATCGATCGAGAGTCCCGTGGCGAAGTCGGCATCGATCATCACCTGATTGGTCGACGCGCAATAGAACGAGTTGTTCGGGTATGTGTCTTCGGCTCGGCCGTCGCATGGCGGGAACGGTCCGGCTGTGGGGTACAACAGCACAGTCGGAGCAGTGAACGCTGTGCCCGACGTGGCGAGCAGGTCGGTCCAGAATCGAGTGAGATCAGCCGGCAACAGGGTGACGATGTCGTTGTCGTCGTCGGTGTCGAACGGCAAGTTGCCAACGTTGGGATCGGCAGTGTCGAAGGGGATGTCGATGAGCTGGCGGCCCTCTTCGAAGAACGGCTTGCACCGCTCGGCTCCACCGTTGAAGCCGTCTTGGAAGGCACCGACGCGATCGAAGCCGGTGCCATGGGCATCTTCGTCGCCGCTGCCGCCCAGCTCGACCGGGTCGGCAACCTTGAGCATTGCGACCAGGCCCGCCTTCACCTCGTTGTCAGAGAACGACAGTGTGTCGCTCTCGCCTCGGGCGACGTGTGCCGCCCAGGCACCTGCGAAGCAGTCGGCCTGTTGCTCTTTGAGAATGGTCGGCTGGACGAAGAACTCGTCGGAGCGGAACTGGATGGCGTGACCGAACTCGTGCGCAAGCACGATCGACACTGCCGCCTCGCCCAAACTGTCGACCAGATCGGGCAGCAACACCTCGTCGTCGTACACCATGAAGTCACCCAACGAGCAGTAGAACGCGTTGCCCTCGACGTCGGCGAAGGTGGTCTCGTTGCCCCCGCAGCCCGGGATAGGTTCGGTGCGGGCCGAGTATGCGGCGAAGATTCCACCCTCGAGTGGCGTGTAGGCCGTGCCGTAGACCACAGGAAACTCTTGGGCCCAGAAGGCGTCGATGTCTTTGAAGGACGCGATCAAGAAGCCGTCGTAGGGCTGGGGTGTCTTGTTGCTGCCGAAGTCGATGACACCGGCCTCGACCGGCAACGGGTCGGTAGACACGGGCGCGGGGTCGCCCGGCGCGGTGGTGTCGGTAGGGATGAGCTGCGTGCGCGCGGCATCGCGCGAGCGGGTGGCAGTCACCCCTGGATCGGTGCTGGCGCACGCGGCGAGCACCGTCATGAGTACAGCGAGTGAGCAGGTCAGTCGAGTGCGCACGAGGCTGAGCATACGCACAACTGCGGCTGCGTGCGATGCGCGGCCCGGCTGTCGTTCAGTCGTGCGAGGCGGCGAGCAGTACGGCCACTTCAGCGATCTCGTCAGTTTGGCTGTCGGCCATCTGTCTCGCCATGGTGCGCACGTCGCTGGTGGCCGCGTGAGAACTAGCGTATTCGGCCATGTGGATGCCACCCTGGTGGTGGGCTGTCATGAGCGCGGCGAACATCGAGTCGGCCTCGGCGCCTGCCGCCAACTGCAGGGCATCGATGTCGGCCGTCGACGCCAGGCCGGGCATGCGGTCGATGGGCAAGGCCTCTGCCATCCACGCCATGGCGAGGTCGGATTCATTCGACTCGGCTGCGCCGAACGACCGCAACAGCTGCACCATCATGCCTGCCTCGATGCTCTGGCCATAGAGAACCTCCTCGGCGATGGTCTGCAAGCCGGGGTCGATACCTTCGTCGTTGAGGTAGACGAACGCGATCTCGACGGCCTGGTCGTGGTGCCAGCGCATGTCTTGCAGGAAGCCGATGTCGGTGCTGTTCGGATCGGGCGTCTGTTGGTTGTGACCGATCACCCAGCCCAGCGAGCCGAACAAGACGGCGATGCCCACCGCGAGCACCGCGAGGTTGAGACGGCTCTGCCACCACGGCAGGACTTGGCACGGTAGGACTTGGCACGGCAGCACCTGGTCGAGATCGGCGAGGTCGTTGTGAGAAACAGTCTCTGCCTGCGCGTCGGTGGAGGTCATCTGGATAGTTTTCCACGCAGATCGTCGAATCACACCGCGTGCTCGGTCGGCCCACTGGAGGACAGTCATGGAGATCGCCGGCAGAGTCGCAGTGGTAACAGGCGCAGGTGCCGGCATTGGGCGAGCGTCGGCGATCGCTTTGGCGCGCGAGGGAGCCAGTGTGGTGGTGGTCGACGTGAGTGTCGCTGCGGCACAGCGCACCGCCCACGAGATCGATGGCGCGGGAGGCACCGCGTTGGCGGTTGTCGCCGACGTGTCATCGCCTGACGACGTGCGCATGATGTTCGCCGAGGCCACATCGTGCTTCGGCGGGGTCGACATCGTGCACAACAACGCAGGTCTCATCAACGGCGAACCGATCTGGCCCGATGCGTCGCTCGAGCAGCTGATGCGGGTGATCGCCGTCAACGTCGGCGGCGTCGCGATGGGCACTCAGGAAGGCATTCGCGCGCTGAGGGCCCGGGGTGGCGGAGTGATCGTGAACACCGCATCCGTGGCGGCGTTGGCGCCTTTCCCCAATGACCCGGTGTACTCGGCCACGAAGGCTGCTGTCGTGCGCCTCACCGAGAGTTGTACCGGCTTCGCGACAGAAGGCATCAGGGTGAACGCGGTGCTGCCCGGTGTGGTCGACACCGACATGACGATGAAGCACACGGGTGATGGCACTCGCCCGGCAGCATGGCTGCAGCCAGCGCTCGCCGCAATCGTCATGCTCGCACCCGACGACGTTGCGGCGGTCGTTCTCGATCTGATCCGCGACGATGCGGCATTCGGTGAACTGCGGGTTGTCGCGAATCCGCAGTAGCGATCCGCATCGGAGGCGCACGAACCTTGGCAGACTGTGTCGATGACGGCTCTTGCTCCCACCGCCACCTACGTCGATCGCATTGCCCGCGCCCGCCGATCGATGCAGGCCGCGGGTGTCGATGTGCTGCTGGTCTCGGTGGGCAGCGATCTGCCCTACCTGTGCGGCTACGAGGCAATGCCGCTCGAACGATTGACCATGTTGGTCGTGCCACGCGATGACGCGGCCACGTTGGTGATCCCGCGCCTCGAGGCGCCCAGGGTGACCGAGCAATCAGGCGTCTTCACGATGGTGCCATGGAACGAGACCGACGACCCGGTAGCCATCGTGGCGGCCTTGGTCGGTACCCCGAGCACTGCCGCTGTGGGCGACACGATGTGGGCGCGGTTCTTGGTGGAGTT
>JAYTNH010000428.1:0-3553 GCA_043748395.1 Ilumatobacteraceae bacterium
CCCGCCCGACCCGCGACCCGGTGAGCTGCGGGCTCGGCCCTGAACGGGCGACGACCAGCACCCGCGCTCAGCGCGGCACGCGGTCCCGCGCCGCTGGCATCCAGTTCGGCCCGGCCGTCTGATCAATTCGCTCGACGAGTCGGGCGCCCACCGGCTCGATGAGCGCGAGGAACTGCTCAGTTCGCGCCTCACCCAGTGCCCGCCACGCTGCTGACGCCAGGAGGTCGAGCCGGTCCTCCAACTCTTGGCGGTACTCGATGCCACGGGGGTTGACCGACCCACCTGTGGCGAGTCCACGATGTTCGAGTTCGGCGAACGCGGCACTGAGCGCTGCATCATCGGCGCCACGACTGCGCGGCAACCAGTCGTGGGCGTAGTACCGCCAGGCACCGTCGAGAATCCCGGAGCCCACCTGGCTGATGTCTTCAGCGGTCTGGATGGCCCAGTGCGTGTCACCTCGCCACTCACGAATGCAGTTCACCGCCAGCCACCCAGCCAGCAACGGGTCCTCAGGCCGAGGCCAGTCGCGGAGCGTGGCGAACAGCACGCGCCCCGACACCGGCAACGCATCGGCCGCCGCCCACAGCGCGTCGGCCAATGCAGCGAGCTCGACACAGATCGCGGGCGCATACTCCCGCAGACCGCGCACGACCGCCGTGTTTCTTGCCTCGGCAGCCTGGGCAAATGTGGTTGCTGCGCGGCAGTTGTCGAGGCAGATCGAGATGAACTGTGGATTGATCGAGTAGTACGCCGCGGCCACCGCCGCATTGCCGGCGTCACCTAGCGAGGCACCGCGCGTAGAGATGTAGTAGCTGAACGCGTCGGGGCCGAGGGCCGTGTAGTTCTCGATCGCGGCCGGATCCCAGTAGATCCAGCCGACCAAACGATGCGACGCCAACGCGGCGCGGCGGGTGAGCTCCAACCAGTCGGTCATCGGGCGATGGTAGATCACGCACCTCGAATCGTGCCTCAGGCGATCAGGACGACCGACGACAGGGTTCGAGTGCCTGGATGTAGTCGGCGAACCGGTCGGCAACTTCGATGGCGAAATCGACCTCGTCGACATCGGCAATCGGCCAGCACTCAGAGACGCGGCGCCACGTCGCTTTCCCGATGAACTCACCGATCACCGGTTCGTCGCCGAGCGCATTGCGCCAGGTGGCCTCTGAAGCCAGCAAGTGGGCAATCGCTGCTTGATTGAGCGCGACCTTGGGGTGCTCGGCGTGAAACCCGATCTCGAGCACGAGCGCGCCCTCGTGGCGCATGAGTTGGGTCTCGTAGTGCTCACGATGCGGCTCGTCGAACCACACCTTGAGCCCACCACGGTGCACAGCCGACCGCATCTGACCGTGCTCGGAGATCGCACCGGCAAGCGCGTCGAGAACCTGTTCGAAGAAGTCCGGCTCCACCCGGGCATCGTAGCGACGCTGCAATTCCGGCGTCGGCGCACACCTGGGCACACGGCGCGCGTCCCGCAACGTAAGAGCAGTACAAGAACGAGGCCCTCAAGGTAAATCCTTCGTGACACCTCGGACATTCGCCGACAAATCCTGAGGTCGCTCACTATGTTCGTCGGTCATGAGAACGACGCTGTCTTTGATGCTCGTGTTGACCACTGCGTGTGGCAGTGCCGCTTCGAGCCAAACGATTGCCACGAGCACCGTCGCCCCCATCGCCGCGACAACACCCGCCGCAACACCCGCCGCTACACCCGGCACAACAGCGACACCACCTCCCGCGACCACCCTCACGGATGGTGCGATAGTCAACACATGGGTCGGTCCGGTCGCCGACCTCACGGCACTGCCCATCGGAACCGCGTTGGTGTCGACAACGGGGCCTACCATCGGCGGCTTATTCGTCTGCGACGCGGGTAACCCGAACGGCGGAGGAGCCTTCGCGGTTGGCCCATGGATCGACGAGGCAGCCGGCACCTGGGACGCCACGCAGAAGGTGTCTGTGCAGGGCGAAATCGAATGGCCGATGGCCCGGTACAGCGAGATCATCGACGGTACCGACCGCGTGATCGCCAGCAACGGCTTACCCGTCGGGTTGGTGACCGGAACCTTCCCGGTTGCCAGCGACGACCAGGCATACGCATACGACCGCAATCCCAACTCCATTGCCGAGAGCGACATCTCCATCACACTGCCGCTGACTCCAACGGTCTCCGCGTCGGCCTCGTGCTTGCCCAAAGGCACCATCGGTGTCCTCAAGAATGGCGTCGCCGTGTTCGCTTCGGTCGACGCTCTCAACCGTGACGCCGTTGCCTACGAGACACAGGACGAGTGCGACGGACACCCGGAACAGAGCAGCACCTACCACTACCACGACGTGCCCTCGTGCATCATCGCTGCCAGCACCGGCCCATCGACGGTGGTGGGCTTCGCCTACGACGGGTTCCCGATCGTGGTCGAGCGAGATGCCGCCGGCGATCTTCCCACCAACGCCGACCTCGATGACTGCCACGGCCGCACCTCGCTCATCGAACTCGATGGCGCTCAGGTCGAGATCTACCACTACTCGGCCACCTACGAGTTCCCCTACTTCATCGGCTGCTACCGCGGCTCGACCACCTGAAAGGCCACATCACCATGACAACCCCACATCGAATGCATCGTCGGCCCGCCGTTCTCGTGACGCTGATCACCACGGGCATGCTCGTGTTGGCCAGTTGCGGCAGCTCGACATCGACATCCAGCGGTACTGCAGCCACGACGGCAGCCACGACGGCCGGCACGACCATCGCAACAACGCCTGCGGCAACATCAGATACTGCCGCAACCACACCGGCAACCGAACCGCTACCCGAGGCACCTGCATCTGAGACGGGCGACCTGACCACGGGCTTCGAGCAGGCTTCGTGGGCAGCGAACGTCACCGTCACCTACGCCGACGGCATGCTGCACTACGTGTCCGACGGCCTCCCGAATCACGACCGTGACGCGCAATACGCGATCCCCACCGGCGGTGTGCAGGTGCCCGATGCATCGACCGCTACGGCCACCGACGACCCCACCACCGCCCAGAGCTACGACTACCTGATTCCGCTGGCTCCCACGAAGGCAACCGAGACGACCCCCACCAGCCTCGGCGTGATCGGCGTGATGATCTCGGGAGCATCGCTGTTCAACCCGTATGAAGGGGACGGCACGACGGTGGCAACGCAATCGAACTTCTCCGTCAAGAGCTCCGCCGGCCAAGCCGTGTGGTTCCTCGACGACTGCGCTGGGCGCCCCACCCCGATGGGCCAGTACCACTACCACGCGCTGCCCAAGTGCGTCGTCGCGACTGTCGACGAGACCGATGGTGCTTCCCACATCATCGGCATCGCGTTCGACGGGTACCCGATCTACGGCGACCGCGACATCGACGGCAAGCAACTGACCGCCGACGACCTCGACGAGTGCAATGGCATCACCAGCGCAACACCCGAGTTCCCCAACGGCGTGTACCACTACGTGCTCTTGGACGTCGCCGACTCGACATCTTCGATCCGCTGCTTCAGCGGTGTCGTCGACCCGGCGTTGTCCACGATGGCTGCCATGCCCGG
>JAYTNH010000429.1:0-3906 GCA_043748395.1 Ilumatobacteraceae bacterium
GTCGGCCGAAGGCTGGTCGGTCGTCAGCATCGTCCCCACCGGCGGCGACGTCACGGCGTTTCTCAGCCGAACAGGCGATGGCGCCGTACCCGCTGCCGCACCGGCCGCAGTGATCGATGCCGCCCCGGTGTTCGCCCCGGTCGTTGCGGCGGTCGAGCCCGTGCCAGCACCCGTCGCCGAGCCGGCAGGTTGGGCCGTAGCACCCGAGCCTGCCCCGGTCTATCAGCCGGTGCCCGAAGTTGCGCCCGCTCCCGCGGCAGCGGTGCCCGCAGGGTGGTACGCCGATCCGGCGGGCCGATTCGATCTGCGCTACTGGGACGGTGGCACCTGGACCGAGCATGTGTCGCGTGCCGGGCAGCAGTTCACCGATCCCCCTGTCGCCTGATTTCTGGGGCCCGATCTGGCCTGCTCGCTAGCCTCGGCATCATGAGGCTCACCAGATGAAGGCGACGTCGATCGGGCACGCCGGCATCCTCATCGACACCGCTGGCGGATCGATCGTGTGCGACCCGTGGTTCATGCCCGCATTCTTCGGGTCGTGGTTCGTGTTCCCGCGTAACGATCAACTGTCGCCCGAGCTCATGCACCGCATCGAGAACCCCGACTACCTCTACGTGTCGCACCTGCACGGCGACCACCTCGACGAACTGTGGCTGCCACACCACATCAACCGTGACACCACGGTGCTCGTCCCCGGCTACCCCACCCACGAACTCGAGCGTCGCTTGCGCGGCATGGGCTTCGGCAACATCGTGCGTACCGTCGATGGGGAGGAGCTCGAGCTCGGCCCGAAACTACGGATCGCCATCCACGTCGAGACCAGCATCACCGATGGCCCCGGCGGCGATTCGGCGATCGTGGTGGCCGACGACACTGCGCTGCTGGTGAACCAGAACGACTGCCGCACCAACGACCTCGCCGCATTGCGATCGCACGGCCCGGTCGATCTGCACTGGCTGCAGTACAGCGGTGCCATCTGGTACCCGATGGTGTACGAGGAATCGCCCGAGCGAATGCGCCAACTGGTCGATGCCAAAGTCGAGCATCAGTTCACGCGTGCGATGAAGTACGTCGACACCATCGACGCGCGGGCCGTGGTACCCAGCGCCGGCCCGCCGGCCTTTCTCGATCCCGACCTGTATCACCTCAACGTCATCACCGGCCACGAGCTCAGCATCTTCCCCGACCAGCGCAGCTTCATCGCCCGGCTCGCTGCAGTCGGTCGACAGGGTGTGATGGCCATCCCCGGCACCGAAATCGACGTCCGGTCGGGCGACATCACCGTCACGCATCCGCTGCCCGACCCCGAGGTCAGCGACATCTTCGAACACAAAGATGCCTATCTGCGCCGGTACCAGGCCGACTGGATGCCATGGCTCGACACGCTGAAGGCCAACTGGCACAAGCCCACCCCACACCTGCTGGCCACGGTGAAGGCGTGGTGGGAACCACTACTGGCCATGGCGCCCACGCTGTGCGCCGCGGTGGGCGACCGATGCGTCATCCACACCGGCGATCTGTCGATCGTCATCGACTTTCCCACCGGCCAGGTGCGCGAATGGGTAGGCGAGTCGCACGCGTTTCGTTTCAGCATTCCGCGCGAGTTGGTCGAAACCGTGGTGGCCGAGCGTGCCGTCGACTGGAGCAACGCGCTGCTGTTGTCGTGCCGATTCACGGCGTGGCGCGCTGGTGCGTTCAACGAGTACCTCTACAACTTTCTCAAGTCCCTCAGCGTCGAGCGCATGCGTCGCGCCGAGGCAGAAGCCAACCGCAAGCTCGACCCCGACCGCGGTGGCATCGCCGACGAAGAAATCCAGTTCGGCGACTACATGGTGCAACGCACATGCCCGCATCGCCAGGCCGACCTCGCGGTGTTCGGCGAGGTCGAGGACGGCGAGCTCGTGTGCACCCTGCACGGATGGCGATTCGACCTGGCGACAGGCACGTGCCTCACTGCGGACGACCGCAAGCTGCGCGTACGCAGGGTCGGCGAAGCACCAACTGCGTGAGCATCTGATCTGTCGCAACTGCGTCACCAATCGCACACTGCGGCGTCAATGCAGTGTGAGGTTGTCCGACTTTCGATCATCGCCGGTGCCGTGGCCGACCTTCGAGCGCGAAGCGGGCATGACCGCAGTGGGAGTCGCCGTGACCGAGTCGTTCTGCTCAGGCGAGACCGTGGCGCGTCACGCTGGCCCACGCGCTCAGCCGATCGGCGGTAAGGCGCTGGACGAACGCGATGGTGTGGACCGACGTGCTGCCACAGGCGCGCGCCGACGTGGAGCGTTACGTGCGCGATCTGGTGGCATGAGCACGCTGAGTCGGTAGGCGAACTCGAAGCCGCCGGCGGGCAGCCGATACTGCGGCAACACGTCGGGTCCGCACGAGGCCGTGCCCAACCCGCGGTGGGCCACATCGAGATGCACGATGAGCTCGGGTGCCGACCGCACCTCGGTGGCTGTGGTCGCCGCGAACAGTTCGTCAGCCGACGCTCGCGTTGCCGAACAGTGCAGCACTGCCGGGTATAGCACGTCGACGCGCAGGGTGTGCCCGCGCGACGGATCGGTGCACTCGAACCAGCGGCAATCGGTGCGCAGACCGAACTCTTGGGGCACCAGATAGGGCAGTCGGTCGGGCGCCCCATTCCACATTGCGAGCGTGGCAGACGACCGACGATCGGGGTAGTTCTCGTGCGGCCCGCGTCCGAACCAGCGCAGCGTACGAAATCGCTTTGGCAACGCGAACTGCACACCCACGCGAGGCAGATCGGCGAGGTCGTCGGGCACGTCGACCCAGTGGTGGTACTGGGCAGTGTGCTCGTCGATCACGGTGCGCTGCACGCGATGCCCGACCAGCGACTCGGCGGGCAGCCGATCGACGCCGGCCGCGAGCCATCGGCCAAGTGCCTGACCACCTACGCCCAACCGCAATGCAAGATCGGGCATGAGCTTGAAGCCGTCGTTGTCGGTAGCAGCCCTCCACAGACACAGCTCGACTGGGCTGGCGAGCACACGGTCGAGCACCACCGCCTGCGTGATGTTGGCGGTGATGGTGGCGGCGCTGGCGCGATGGCGGGGCTGCTTGGCAGCGGCACGGAGCTGCACCTGGTCGCAGGCAACGATGTGACCCTTGGGTGCCCACGCCGTGTGGGTGCGCTGGCTGAACTCGACAGTGAGGTGTACCTCGCCCGGCTCGATGGGCAGCTCGCACGGCACCGCAACGTTCACCGTGGAATGCGGTGCCACCACCGGCAACTCGAGCACGCCGGTGAGCACCACCGCACCATCGAGCAGCAGGGTCCAGCGGGCGCGCAGCCACTTCAGGTCGGTGAACGATTGCCGGTTGGTGACCGCCAGTTGCCCGCGTCGGGGCGACGTCACCGTGACGGGGCGATACACCCAGGCCACCTCGCGCATGACCGGATGCGGCTCGAGGTACGACGACATCAGCCCGTCGGCGACGAAATTACAGTCGTGTGGCATGTCGCCGAACTGGCCGCCGTAGGCCAGCCGGGTGCTGCCGTCGGCGAGCCGTTGCAAAATACCGTGGTCTTTCCACTCCCAGATGAAGCCACCCTGCAGACCGGGCGTAGACGTGATGGCATGCCAGTAGTCGGCGAGCGAACCGTTGGAGTTGCCCATCGCATGGCTGTATTCGCACAGAATGAGCGGCCGACTGCCGAGCGCATCGTTGCCGTACTTCGTGATGGCCTCGATGGTGGAGTACATGGGGCACACGATGTCGGTGGCTTGCATGCCGCCGTCGACCCAACCGTCGTGGAACACGGCACCCTCGTAGTGCAACGGTCGCGACGGGTCGGCGTGGCGGATGTACGCGGCGAGCACGTTGTGGTTGACCCCGTAGCCACTTTCGTTGCCCAGGCTCCACACGATGATGCACGGATGG
>JAYTNH010000430.1:0-3259 GCA_043748395.1 Ilumatobacteraceae bacterium
CACGCGCCCCGAGCCACTGACGCCGAACAGCAAGGTGAGCAGTCTGGCGGAGTTCTGGCTCACGATTGCCACCCGCTCGCCGGGAGCGATGCCCAAGGCATCGAGGCCGGCCGCGATGGCTCGCGCTCGCCGTGCCATCTCTGCATAGGTCATCTCTCCCCACGACGCCGCGGGTTGGTCGGGTTCATCGACCACGCCGATTCGGTGGGGGTAGACCTGCTCTGCGCGGCGGATGAAGTCGTTGACGGTGAGTGCGACCTGCATGGGTGTCATTGTTGCCCATCACCACCGATGCCAGCGAGCTTGGTCAGCCTCCGGGGCAATGGGCCACCGGTCGGATACCCTCTGCACTCAACATGTCATCATCCTCCCGCCCTCCGGGGGCACCGCGAACGCGAAGCCGCGCCCCCAAATCAGCCCCAGTTCGTCAGGCTCCTGCACCCGCTCCAACGCTCGATCTCAGCGACTACACCCCCACGGCGTTCGCCGAACTCGGCGTGCCAGAAGACGTCGACAAGGGCCTGTATGCAGCCGGCTTCCTCGCCCCGTTCGCCATCCAGACCGAAGCCATTCCGGTTGCGCTCACCGGTCGTGACGTGTGTGGGCGCGCTCGCACCGGCAGTGGCAAGACGCTGGCGTTCGGCGTGCCCATGTTGGCCAGGCTCACAGGCCCTGGCGAGCCACGCCGCCCTCGCGCCGTGGTGCTCGTGCCCACCCGCGAGCTCGCACTGCAGGTCAGCGAAGTGCTCGCACCCGTCGCCATTGCGTGCGGGCATACGGTGCTCGCCGTCTACGGCGGGGCTTCCCGGCAGCAGCAGATCGACGCGCTGGCACTCGGGGTCGACGTCGTGGTTGCAACGCCGCTGCGCCTCATCGACCTGCTCAAAGAGAACGAACTCGACATGGGCGCGATCGAGATCGTCGTGCTCGACGAAGCCGACCGCATGGCCGACGACGGCTTCACACCCCAGGTCGAGTGGATCTTGCGCAAGGTCACCGCGCCGCACCAGACCATGCTGTTCTCGGCGACGCTCGACGGCGATGTCGGCCATCTGGTCACCCGCTACATGAACGACCCCGTCGAGGTCGCCATCGACTCGGCCACCGACACCGTGGGCACCATGCACCACCTGTTCCTTGCCGTGCACCACATGGACAAAGACAAGGTCGTGGCCGCGGTGGCATCGGGCGTCTCGAAGACGCTGGTGTTCTGCCAGACCAAACGCAACTGCGATCGCGTCGAGCGCAACCTGGTCGACCTCGGCGTTCGCGCTGCCGCCATTCATGGCGATCTTGCGCAGGCCGCTCGCGAACGGGCGCTCAAGCGGTTCACCGATGGTGAGCTCAGCGTGCTGGTGGCCACCGATGTAGCGGCCCGCGGCATCGATATCGACGACGTCGGCGTGGTCATTCACTACGAGCCGGCCGGCGACGGCAAAGATTACCTGCACCGCAGTGGTCGCACGGCTCGTGCCGGCCGCGACGGTTGGGCCGTCACGCTGGCCGAGTACAACCAACACACTCAGGTGCGTATCTTGCAGCGGGCGCTGCGGCTCGATGTTGCGCCGCCCGTCGAAGTGTTCAGCAACAACCCGATGTTGCTCGACCTGCCCGCATTCCACGCCTGACATAGCGCAGTTCAGCGTGAGGGCGTCAAGGCGTCAGCTCAACCAGGCCGGCCGACGCGTCTCGTACGTGTCGATGTCACCGACGTGGCTCATGGTGATGCCGATGTCGTCGAGACCGTTGAGGAACCGGTGCTGGTTCTGGGGTTCCATGGGGAATGACGCAGTGATGCCCGCCGCAGGAACCTCGACCGACAGCCGTGTCATGTCGATGGTGATCTCTGTGGCTGGATCGGCCTCGATCGCTGCCCAGATCTGCTGGACGATCGGTTCGGGCACGGCCACGGGAACCAGGCCGTTCTTGGTGCAGTTGTTGCGGAAGATGTCGCTGAAGCTGGGCGCGATCACGGCGTCGAAGCCACCCTGCTGAATGGCCCACACCGCATGTTCGCGAGATGAGCCGACCCCGAACGACGGACCTGTAACCAACACCGAGGCGCCCGCATACCGTTCGTCGTTGAGCACGAAGCTGCGGTCGTCGCGCCATGTGGCGAACAGACCCTTCTCGAAGCCAGTGCGCTCGACCCGCTTGAGCCACTCGGCCGGAATGATCTGGTCGGTGTCGACGTCGCTGCGGCGCAGCGGCACGCCCGTACCCGAGATGATGGTGACGGCTTTCATTGGGCATCTCCTTGACGAGTGCTGGGGAGCTCTGCGGGTGTAGCGAAGTGCCCGGCCACGGCGGTGGCCGCGGCGATGGCGGGTGACACGAGGTGGGTGCGGCCGCCACGCCCCTGACGCCCCTCGAAGTTGCGGTTGCTGGTGCTTGCCGCCCGCTCGCCCGGAGCGAGCTTGTCGGGGTTCATCGCCAGGCACATGCTGCACCCTGGCTCGCGCCAATCGGCGCCAGCGGCGACGAAGATGCGATCGAGACCTTCAGCTTCGGCTTGCAACTTCACGGCGTGGCTACCCGGTACAACCATGGTGCGCTTCACCGCGACGGTGCGGCCATCGAGCACCGCTGCCGCAGCGCGCAGGTCTTCGATGCGGCTGTTGGTGCAACTGCCGATGAACACGGTGTCGACCGATATGTCACGCATGAGCGTGCCGCCGGTGAGCCCCATGTACTCGAGCGAGCGGGCCACGGTGTCGCGGGTGGTGAGATCGTCGAAGTCGTCGGGCGATGGCACCGCACCATCGATGGTGGTGACCTGTCCGGGATTGGTGCCCCAGGTGACGTGCGGCCGCAACGTAGAGGCGTCGATGATGACCTCGCGGTCGAACGTGGCGCCATCGTCGGTGACCAGCGTGCGCCAGTCGGCCACTGCCACCTGCCACTGCTCGGCGGCCGGGGCGTGGGTGCGCCCTTGTAGGTAAGCGAACGTGGTGTCGTCGGGAGCGATGAGGCCAGCCTTCGCACCGGCCTCGATGCTCATGTTGCACACCGTCATGCGGCCTTCCATCGACAACGCCCGAATCGCCGAACCGCGGTACTCGATGACATGACCGATGCCCCCACCGGTACCGATCACGCCGATGATCGCAAGGATGATGTCCTTCGCGGTCACTCCAGCCGGCACATCGCCTTCGACCGTGACACTCATCCACTTGGGGCGAGTTTGCGGCAGCGTCTGCGTGGCGAGCACGTGCTCGACCTCCGACGTACCGATCCCCTGCGCCAGGGCACCGAACGC
>JAYTNH010000431.1:0-3395 GCA_043748395.1 Ilumatobacteraceae bacterium
GAGGCGCTCGATGAACGCCAGCGCGTGGCCGACCGTTGGTAGCAGCATGTCGCCCCGCGGCTCGTTGGGCTTCGGCTCGAGTGCGACGACCTGCGAGTAACCGCGCTCGCGGATGTGCGCACAGCACAGGTTCACGGCTTCGGCGTAGCGATCGAGTGCGTCGTGCACCGGCTTGGCAGCCTCGCATTCCATGCCCTCGCGTCCGCCCCACATCACATACACCGCGGCTCCGAGTTCGGCGCCCAGATCGATGGAGTCCATCGTCTTCTTCACCGCGTAACGACGCACCTGCGGATCGTTGGCGATGAATGCGCCGTCCTTGAAGACCGGCTGACCGAACAGGTTGGTGGTGGTCATCGGCACCTTCAGCCCGGTGGCGTCGAGAGCAGCCCGGAAGCGCTTCACGATTCGCTCGCGTTCGGCGGCGGGCGAACCGAATGGCACGAGGTCGTCGTCGTGGAAATTCACGCCGTAGGCGCCGAGCTCGGCGAGCTTGTGCACGCTGTCGACCGGGTCGAGGGGTTGGCGTGTCTCGAGACCGAACGGATCGCGGCCGGGGTTACCGACCGTCCACAGTCCGAAGGTGAAGCGGTGCACTGGCAGAGGTGTGTAGTCGTCGATCCGGAAACGTTACTGCGCGTAGGTCGGGTCTATTCGCCGGGCTCGATGGCCCAGGTCGCCGCATTGCCCCACTCGTCGTCGAACACCACATCGACGAGTGGCCGACGCCGCACCGAGCCATGCGAGCCGGCCGGTCGACCGAGGGTGATGCAGGCCGAAATGCCGACAGCGTGGGGTATGTGGAGCAACGCACGCAGTTCGGTCTCGACGCCTTGATGCCACATCGTGAGCGCACCCCCGTATCCCACCGCGCGCGCAGCGAGCAACAGGTTCTGGCAGGCCGGGTACACCGAGGCGCCCTCGTAGGGGTTGGGTTCGCGGTATCGCTCGAGACACACCAACACGATGACTGGCACCTGCTCGATGTTGTCGACGTAGTGCTGCATCGTCGCGGCCATGCGGGCCTTGGGCGAACCGGGCGTCGTCCCGCTGCCCGTCGCGTAGCCATCGGAGCGCACTTTGCGCGCCCACCCCGCGCGGAACGACGTGCCCAACAGCGCTTTCGCGGCAATCGCATTGGCTCCATCACGCAGCACGACATAACGCACCGGCTGCCGATTCGATCCGCTGGGCGCCCGCGTCGCGTGCCATAGCATGGTCGCGAGATCGGCTTCGGGGATCGGTTCGTCGGTGTAGCGGCGAATGGTGCGGGTGGACGCCAGCCCGGCCAGCAACGAAACCTCGGTCATCGGCCGGTGAAGTCGGGGGTGCGCTTCTCCATGAATGCGCTGACGCCCTCGCGGAAGTCGTCGGTGCGAAGCAACGGCAGCAACTGCAAGAAAACGTGATGCACGTTCTGCTCGAACGTTTCAGTCTCGGCGGCCCGCATCATGCGCTTGATGGCGCGGACCGCCAAGGGTGCGTTCGCAGCGATGTCGGCCGCCAACGAGGCAGTTGCATCAGCAAGATCGGCGGCGGCCACGGTGTGGTTCACCAAACCAAGTTCGAGCGCCTCGGCAGCCGTGAGGGTACGCCCGGTGAACGCGATCTCGGCCGCCTTGGCGTAGCCGATCATGCGTGGCAGCAGCCATGTGCCGCCGCTCTCGGGCAAGATGCCACGCTTCGCGAAGCCCGGGTTGAGCTTGGCGGTGTCGGCCGCGATGCGGATGTCGCACCCGAGGGCGATGTCGAGGCCGTAACCGGCTGCGCCGCCGTTGAGCGAACACACGGTGGGGGTGTCGATATTGTGCAGCACGATCGGCGGCGCATCGCGCAGTTCGAACTCACCCATGAAGCCATCGCCGCCGCCCAGGCCGCCGAGCGATCCCTTGGTTGCGCCCATCTGGGCCTGCAGGTCGAGCCCGGCGCAAAACGCCCGGCCGGCACCGGTGAGCACGATGCATCGCACATCGGGATTGCGATCGGCCTCGAGCAGGCGGGCCGACAACTGGCCGAGCATTGCGCCGGAAATCGTGTTCATGCGCTCGGGAGCGTTGAGGGTGACGGTCGCGATGTGCTCGGAAACCTCGAACAGCACCTCGGATTCGGTGTTTGACCCATGGGATGACATGACGAAACCGTAACTCAGGGTTCACGCCACAAACGGGTCGGTGGTTGTCCGGGCCAACGAATTCGGCGTAGTATTCATACTTCGAAACCAAATCTCGACTCGTCATTCTGGCAGGTCGAACTCCAAGGGGGAGAACCCAATGCACAAATCCAAAGTGCGCCTGGTTGGCGCGCTAGCTGTAGGGCTTGCGCTTGTCGCAGCGTCCTGCGGCAGTGACACCAAGACGGCTACCACGACGCCGGCAACAACGCCGGCCGAGACCACACCCGCAGAGACCACACCCGCAGAGACCACTCCTGCCGACACCACGCCTGCCGACACCAGCAGTGCAATGGCCGGCATGAAGGGCACCACGCCCTTGGTCGAGTTGGGTCAGGACTTCAAGGACCGTCTCGACGGCACCGCAGTCGCCGCAGCAACACCGCTCGACGGCACCTACAACTACGGTGCCGAGACCTACGACGCGATCATCATCGTGGCATTGGCCGCCGAGGCAGCCGGCACCGACGGCAGCGCACTTGGTGCCGAGATCCCCGGCGTCACCGCCGAGGGCGAGAAGTGCACCAGCTACGCCGATTGCTTGGCGATCATCAAGGCTGGCGGCGATCCCGACTATGACGGTTTCGCAGGCCCGACCACGATGACCGGCGACGGCGAACTGCTCGAGGCCAGCTACGGCATCTTGCAGTTCGGCGAAGGCAACCGCATCGACGACTCGCTGACCACCTTCGTCACCGCTTCCGCCCCGGCATCGGCTGTCAAGGAGCTCACCCCGGTCGAAGTCGACCGTGCAGGCGACGGCGTGCTCAAGATCGGCACCTTGTTGCCGCAGACGGGTTCGCTTGCCTTCCTCGGACCGCCTGAGTTCGCAGGCGCCGAATTGGCAATCGCCGACATCAACGAGGCTGGCGGCGTCCTTGGCGTTCCGGCAGAGCTCAGCGATGGCGACTCCGGCGACACCAGCACCGACATCGCCAGCCAGACGGCTGACCGTCTGCTCGGCGAAGGCGTCGACGCCATCATTGGTGCCGCATCGTCGTCGGTGACCCTCACCGTGATCGACAAGATCACAGCTGCAGGCGTTGCAATGTTCAGCCCGGCGAACACCTCGCTGAAGCTGGTCGGTTACGCCGACAAGGGGCTGTACTTCCGTAACGCTCCCCCGGACGACCTGCAGGGCAACGTCATCGCCCAGCTCGTCATCGACGACGGCAACCAGTCGGCCTACATCCTCGCCCTCGACGACGCCTATGGCACCAGCCTG
>JAYTNH010000432.1:0-2784 GCA_043748395.1 Ilumatobacteraceae bacterium
ACGGTGGCAAAAGTGCGTGGAGTAGCAGTGGGCGCGGGTTGCAACCTGGCCTTGGGTTGCGACCTGGTGGTGGCAGGCGACACGGCGCGCTTCTCGCAAATCTTCGCGCGTCGTGGATTGTCGGTCGACTTCGGCGGGTCGTGGTTGCTCGCCCGTCGCGTCGGGTTGCACCGGGCGAAGGAGTTGTCGCTGCTCGGCGACATCATCGACGCGACCGAAGCCGAACGCATCGGCCTCGTCAACCGGGTGCTGCCGGACGCCGATCTCGATGCCTTCGTCGACGATTGGGCGGCGCGGCTCGCGGCCGGTCCTCCCATCGCCCTGGCGATGACCAAGCGCCTACTCGACAACTCGATGCAGGTCACGTTCGAAGAGGCCCTCGACGATGAAGGTCTGTCGCAGACGGTGAACTTCGGCAGTAGCGACACCATCGAGGCAATGCGAGCCTTCGTCGAGAAGCGCACCGCCACCTTCGAAGGTCGCTGACACCGCGAGCATGACACCGCGAGCCTGACACCGCGAGCCTGACACCGCGAGTCCGGTCAGGCTCACTAGCGTGGCGGGCGGTGCGAACTCGTCGAGCGGTCCTCATGGCAATGGTGGGCGTGCTCATCGTCGGCGTTGGGTCGGCCGCCGCGAGTCCTGTGCCAACCGATCCGCCGACGTCAGCGCCTTCGTCGCTACCGGCCGACACCGTCGTAGCCGAAGAGGACGCCGGCCTCGGGCCCGAAGCGCCAAGCGTGTTCCAAGATCCTGCGCTCATCACCGAACAACTGGTGGTGTCGGGACCGCTCATTCCGGTGCCGCCCGGCTGCTCAGCGCCAGCGCCGGCCGTGGCTGTGTTCATCGGCGTGATGACTGCCCGCGATCCCACTACCGTGCGTTTCCAGATCGAGTCGGTCAGAGCGGGCAGCGTCGACGGCTACGCGCGGGGACGACTGATCGACGTGCGCTACGGCAATGACGCCCGGTTCCTCACCTCGAACACCCGCTACATCGTCGGAGTCGGTTTCGACGATGCCGCTGGAGTGCTGTTCTCGAAGGTGCGTCAACCAGCGCCGTTGTTCGGGGGTGACGCGGTGATCGGGCTCGACGATGGCGACGTCGTGTGCCCGCGAGTGGAAGACCCGGTGCGCACGCTCACGGCACCAGGACTGCCCGTCGATTCGGGACTGTTCGCGCCGCTGCAGCGGGCGAAGGTGTCGATCATCTCGGCGCTGTTGCGTCCACTCGCCGTCGGCTTTCTGATTCTGGTGGGGCTGGTTCTGCTGAAGACCCTGATCTTTGCAGGGGGACGCTCGCTGCGCGACCTCGCGCAATCCGATATCGAACCGGTGACCCGGAACCGCCGACATCGCGAACATCCGTCGCCCTGAGTTGGTCGCCCTGATTGGTTGCCCTGGGCTGGGTACTATGAGTTGGGCGCCATCGGCGGTGGCAAGTCAACAGGTGCGCGTGGTGGTGCAAGCGCGGCGCCCGGAGCGGTGAGCGGGGGCGGCGCCTGCGGCGGTAACGCGGGCAGTGGTAACTGGGGTGGAGGTGGGCTCGCCAACGTCGGCGCTGGGGCATAGCACTCGTCGGGGAGATCTGCGGCTGGCAGTAGTTGCAGTAACGCCGCAGCGAGACGCTCGCCCGACACGGCGTTCACCGTGTGCAACCGGAATCTGACGGTGCCGAGGTCGGCGTGGGCGGCGTTGAGCGACACGCTCGAGATCGCCCAGGTTGCAGTCGATCCGACCACGAACACGATGGCATCGTGCTGTGCGACGGCCGCACCACCCTCGACGGAGGTGACCTGTGTGTCGTGCAGACTCACCAGCTGCAACCAGCCCCCCAACGTGGCGGCAACCGCCGGTAGCGGTCCGGCCAGACGCACAGCCGGGTTGTCTGTCGCGTCGGTCATCTCGAGCCATCCGTGCTCGACGTAGCGGCCGATCTCGGCGGTCGCCAACTCGAGCCCAATGGGTGGCAGACCTACGCCGCGTCGTCCGCCGGGGTGCACCATGAGGTCGAGCACCTCGCCCACAGCAGTGCTCAGCCAGCGCCGATCGCGAGTGCGCAACGACTCCGATTGCGCGGACAAGATGTCGCTGAGCCGCACGCTGATCGGTGCGTTGAGAGCACGACGCGTGGTGTACGAGGCGTGCACGGCGGCGGCGTGGGCGTCGAGCAGTACGAGCAGAAAAGCGAGTTGCGTCCCGTCGAGTTGGTCCCAAGGCACGGGCACCTCGGCGCCAGCCGACTGTTCGAGCTGCAATCGCACCCAGGTGAGCAGGTGCTGGTCGCTCATCGGCGCAAGCACCTCGAGGTCGGTGTTGAACGCGGTGCGGATGCCGGCCCACCCGGTGGCCGACCGTCGCGACGAACAGAGTCGCGCCGGCGCCGGCGCGCTGTTGAACGTGGCGGTGGTGAGGTCGAGCACACGATCGGGGGCTGCGAGCACTGCGGCAGCCGTTGCGAAGCGGTCGAGATCGGCGGCGTGCAACGCCGAGATCTCAGCCGGTGTGCGTATGGCCCCCGCGGACGGTACACCGACAGACTCGAGCGGCGACATCGCAGAAGGCTGCTGAATGCCGACGTGTCGCAGAAACGGGATGAGTTCGGCGCGGTCGATGGCCACGATGATCGGCTGGGAGTGTTCGGGTTGCTCGGTCTGCATGGTGTGCGTTCTCCTGCGTCAGATCTGCTGTGCCTGTCGGGCGACTTCGGCGGCCAGCGCTCGCTGCGCCTGGTCGGTGAGTTGAGCGAGTTGTGTGCTGTAGTGCTGTTGGCTGATGCTGTTCG
>JAYTNH010000433.1:0-3561 GCA_043748395.1 Ilumatobacteraceae bacterium
CTGGCTCGCGACGCCGTGGTCATCTGCGACGGTGGCGACTTCGCTTCGTACGCGGGCAAGTTCGTGCAGGTGTACGAGCCTGGCTGCTGGCTCGACACCGGGCCCTACGGGTGCTTGGGTAACGGCCCTGGTTACGCGATAGCGGCGCGGTCGGTACGGCCGTCGAGCCAGATCGTGCTGTTGCTCGGCGACGGTGCTGCCGGGTTCAGTCTGATGGACGTCGACACCATGGTTCGCCACAACCTGCCCGTGGTGATGGTGGTCGGCAACAACGGCATGTGGGGTCTCGAGAAGCATCCGATGCAAGCCATCTACGGCTGGGACATGGCGTGCGATCTGCAGCCGGGGTTGCATTACGACAATGTCGTCAAGGCACTGGGCGGCGCTGGCGAAACCGTGACCGATCCTGCCGACATCGGGCCCGCGCTCGACCGGGCGTTTGCATCGGGCGCGCCCTACATGGTGAACGTGCTCACCGACCCGGCCGACGTGTACCCGCGTAGCAGCAATCTGGGCTGACGTGTCGCGCGGTCGGCGCGAACCTAGGCTCGCGCCGATGTCGCGTCGATCGGGGATGCTCTGTGTAGCTGCGACGGTGGCGTTGCTGTCGTGGGCGCCGTCGTCGGCACGACCGCATGTGTCGGCCGACGATTCGCCGCGCTGGATACAGACCGGTAGCGATTCGGTCGTCGGTGCCGACGCGGTCGGTGCGCAGAGGCAAGCCCGTACTGCTGTAGCGCTTGCCGGAGCGGGATTCAACGCCTACGGCACGCCCAACTTCGGTGACTACACGATCGTGTTGGTTACCTCGGCGGAGGGCAACATCGAGGACTACCGCGACGAGTTCGAGGTGATGGCCGACCAGGTCAATGCCCGCAACGGGCTGAGCATTCGTGTTGCACCGGGCACCATCGCCGGTCCCGCCGATCCGATCGACCTCGATCCGCCCGAGGGCCAGATCTGGGCCACGATCTCGTCAACGTCACCGTGCGCCGGGTCGGCCTGGGCGGGTTGCGGCGGCCCTGGCGGCAATCGGGTCATCGACGGTGTCGCGCACTACACCTACGGCGCACTGTGGTTGCACACGACGCGTCTCGCGCCGGCCGGGCCAGTCGCGAAGCAGGCGGTGGTGAGCCACGAGATCGGCCACACGCTGGGCCTCACGCACTTCGACACCATCTTCGAGGGTCAGTACCAAGTGATGAGGTCGTTCCTCGATGGCACGTACAGCGCGCTCCAATCGGGCGACCTCAACGGCATCGCGCATGTGGTCGACACCCCTCCGTCGAACGATGACGTCTCCGCTGCCACCCCTGTCGGCCCAGGAGATGCCACAGTGTCGGCCAGCACCTGGTTCGCCACCGCCCAGCCCGATGAACCGGTGCACGCCGGTGCCGGCCCCCGCCGATCGGTGTGGTACCGCTACACGCCAGGCGCAGATCAAGGTGGCGGCACGGCAACCATTCGCACCCTGAACGACGGCACCGACGACTTCGACACCGTGCTCGGGGTGTACCGCGGCACCATGTTCTCGGCGGTGGTGCCGGTCGCGAGCAACAACGACGTCAGCGGCCAAAACAGCCAGGTGTCGTTCACCGTCGACACCGCACAGACGTACTGGATTGCCGTCGACGGTTCCGACTTCGCACGGGGCGAGACCGAGGTGGCATTCGACCTACCGCCCACCGTGTTCGGTAGTCCGCTCTTGGCGTTGCCGCCGGCGCGGCTGATGGAGACTCGCATTGGCGCCGCGCCCACGATCGATGGGCAGTTCTGGCAGCAAGGTGCCCGCGTCGCAGGGTCGGTGACCGAGTTGACTGTTGCCGGTCGTGGTGGTGTGGCGGCCGATGCTTCGGCCGTGGCACTCAACGTCACGATCACCGGACCGGTTGCTGCCGGCTACGTGACGGTGTTCCCGTGCGGATCATCGCAACCCAACGCGTCGAGCCTCAACTTCGTCGCAGGGCAGACCATCTCCAATGCGGTGATCGTGCAAGTGGGCACAAACGGCAGCGTGTGCCTGTTCACCTTGGCAGGCACGCACATGGTGGTCGACGTCAACGGGTACTCACCGTCGCTGTCGTCGTTCAGGGCGCTATCGCCCACGCGCCTGATGGAAACTCGTGTCGGCGAGCCGACCACCGCCGATGGGCAGTTCTGGCAGCAGGGAATGCTTCCGGCAGGCTCAGTGTCGCAACTGACGGTGACCGGCCGCGGGGGTGTGCCAGGCGACGCATCAGCGGTGGCGCTGAACGTCACTGTCACAGGGCCGCAGGCGGCTGGCTACGTGACGGTGTTCCCGTGCGGGTCAGCGCAGCCCACTGCGTCGAACCTGAACTATCAATCGGGCCAAACCATTCCCAACGCCGTCATCGCGCGGGTCGGCGTCGGTGGCGCAGTGTGTCTGTTCGCCTCGGCCGCAAGCCACCTGGTGGTCGATGTAGGCGGCTACTTCACGGCGGGCTCGCTGTTCTCGTCGCTGGTGCCGGCTCGCCTGCTCGAGACTCGAGTAGGTGAGGTGACCACCATCGATGGGCAGTTCTGGCAGCACGGCATTCGGGCCGCTGGCTCGGTGACGCAACTCACGGTCGCAGGTCGAGGAGGCGTGCCGGGAGATGCATCGGCGGTGGCGCTCAACGTCACTGTCACCAACCCACAAGCTGCTGGCTACATCATCGTGTACCCGTGCGGATCGCCACAGCCCACCGCCTCCAACGTCAACTATCAGCCGGGCCAGACGATCGCGAATGCAGCGGTCACCAGGGTGGGAGTCGGCGGAAAAGTGTGCCTGTTCACCTTGGTGCCGACGCACCTGGTCGTTGACGTCAACGGCTCGTTTCCAGCCTGACCGCTTCAGCATTCGCGTACGTCACCGATGTGGGCTTCGCCTCGCCGTTCAGCGCGTGAAAGCGCCATGAATGCACGCCTGCAAGACTCACATTCATGTGGTTCGGGGTGCTTGGTGCGATCGGGGGGAGTGCTCAAACATCGCTCCTGCTCAGCTCGCGGCGTCAGCGTGCCCTGCTCGGCATGTTGGTCTGCCACCGAGGCCATGCCGTGTCCGTCGACCGGCTCGTCGAGGCAATTTGGGAAGATGACAGCGAACCGCTGCGCGGCAAGGCTGCGCTGCAATCCGTTGCTTCGCGGCTGCGAACGGCGCTCAGCGCTGCGGGTGGTGATCCACGGGTGATCATCAGCGACGAAGCCGGCCACCGACTCGCCGCCGACGCGACACAGATCGATGCATCGGTGTTCGAGGCACTGATCGGCGAAGGTGCTGCGTGTTTTTCCGGTGGGGCGTCCGACCTCGCCGCCGATGTTCTGGAACGTGCCGTGAGTTTGTTCCGCAGCGCGCCGTATGAGGAGTTTGCGCATTGTTCGTGGGCTCGGGCCGAAGCGACCCGTTTGAGTGAGCGTTACGCAGACGCCAATGGAGCTCCTCGCGACAGCGCTTCTCGATCGCGGCGCCCACCGCGAGATCGTCCCACGACTGGAGGTGACGATAGCTGCGTACCCCGCCATGGTTGCCGCCACCGCCACACCCGAGTTCGACCAGTGCTG
>JAYTNH010000434.1:0-1611 GCA_043748395.1 Ilumatobacteraceae bacterium
GCCTCGAATGGCCCGACATGGTCGGCCTCAACCCAGAGTTCGCCCACGAAACCATGAGTGGTCTCAACTTCACCCATGCTGTCGCACAGACGCTGTGGCATGGCAAGTTGTTCCACATCGACCTCAACGCCCAGCGCATCGGCAAGTTCGACCAAGACTTCCGCTTCGGTAGCGAGGGTGTGCGCGATGCGTTTTACCTGGTGAAGCTGCTCGAAGACAGCCAGTGGACCGGAATGCGCCACTTCGATGCGCACGCCTATCGCACCGAAGACGCCGACGGCGTGTGGGACTTCGCTCGGGGGTGCATGCGCACCTACCTCATCCTCAAGGAGAAGGCCGCGCGCTTCCACACCGACGCCGACATCCAAGAAGCACTCACCACCGCCATGGCCTCGTCGCTGGCCGAGCCGACGTCGCCCGGCGGTCTGGGTGCCGATGCGCTGGCATCGTTGCGGAATGGCTCGTACGATGCTGCTGCGCTTGCCGACCGCGGCTATGGCCACGAACGTCTCGACCAGTTGGTCAACGAACTTCTGCTCGGCGTTCGGTAGCCGTGGCGGCCGCGAGCCCTGTCCTGGTGGCAGGAGTCGATTCGTCGACACAGAGCACCACGGTCGAGATTCGCGAGTTCGAGTCGGGTGTCGTTGTCGGCCGGGGTTCCGCCCCACACCCAACGGCCGTGCCGCCGCGGTCGGAACAAGACCCCGCCGCATGGTGGAGCGCGTTCGAGGCCGCATGGCAGGCGGCAGGTGCCCCCAACGTGGCCGCGATCAGCGTGGCGGGGCAACAGCACGGCATGGTGACGCTCGACGCCAGCGGCGCCATCGTGCGACCCGCAAAGCTGTGGAACGACACCGAGGCCGCGGCCGATGCCGCGTGGCTCACCAAGCAGTTGCCCGGTGGGGCAGCCGACTGGGCTGCGGCCGTTGGCAGTGTGCCCGTGGCAGCGTTCACTGTGTGCAAGCTCAGCTGGATGCACCGCACCGAACCCGAGCTGTGGCAGCGCGTAGCGCAGGTGCTCTTGCCGCACGATTGGATGACGCAGCAACTCACCGGGCAGTTCGTCACCGACCGCGGCGATGCGTCGGGTACCGGCTATTGGTCGGCCGCAACCAGCCAATACCAGTGGGACATTTTGGGCATCATCGACAGCGACCGTGACTGGTCGGCCATGCTGCCACGGGTGGCTGGTCCCGCCGAGGTAGTGGGCCACTGGTGCGGCGCTGCGGTGGGGTGCGGCACTGGCGACAACATGGCTGCGGCACTCGGCCTCGGCCTCGCGGTAGGCACGGCTGTGGTGTCGCTCGGTACGTCAGGCACCGCGTATTGCGTGTCCGATACGCCCACGTCCGATGCGTCGGGCGAGGTGGCCGGCTTCGCCGATGCCAGCGGCCGGTTCCTGCCGTTGGTGTGCACCCTCAATGCCACACGGGTCACCGACACCGTGGCCGAGCTGCTGGGTGCCGAACGTGCAGAGTTCGCAGCGCTCGCAATGCAGGCGCCCGTCGGTGCGCAGGGCATCACGGTGCTGCCCTACTTCGACGGCGAACGTACGCCGAACCTGCCCAGCTCCACCGGGCTCATCGGTGGGCTGCGCACCGGTGCATCGCG
>JAYTNH010000435.1:0-3723 GCA_043748395.1 Ilumatobacteraceae bacterium
GTCCGGTCGGCCGGCGTGGTCGAACGCCTCGGTCGCGGAGGCGATCGCGAACTGCTCGACCTTGTCGGCGCGGCGCGCGTCCTTGGGATTGTCGAAGTAGGGGAGGGGATCCCAGTCGGCGATCGTTGCGTTCTTGGTGTCGGTGAGACCGGCGCCGAGCAATCCGTTCCAGAACTGCTCCTTGCCGATGCCGCACGGCGCGACGACGCCGAAGCCGGTGATCGCGACTCGGCGGCCGCTGCCTTTCATCAGAGCTTGCCGACGACCATGTCGTACGCCTGACCGACGGTGTCGATGCCTTCGAGGTCTTCCTCTGGCACTTCGACGCCGAACTCTTCCTCGAGTGCCATCACGAGCTCGACGAGGTCGAGGCTGTCGGCATCGAGATCGTCGCCGAACTTTGCGTCGGGAGTGACCTGGTCGGCCGATACCGACAGCACTTCGACGGCGCACTTCTTGAAGCGAGCAAATAGTTCTTGATCCATGAGGATCTCCTTCATTGATTGGTTCGAGCTAGACGTGATTGTAGAGGCCGCGGCCACTGCCCTGACGGTTCAGTGACCCATGCCCAAGCCGCCATCGACCGGGATGACTGCACCCGTGATGTAGGCAGCGTCTGGTGACGCAAGGAAGTGGATGACGCCGGCGATCTCGTCGACCGTTGCGATGCGCGACAGTGGCACGGCCGCAGTGAGCTCGGCGAGGCGCTTGTCGCCCAGCGCTGCGGTCATGTCGGTCTCGACCGGGCCGGGGGCAACCACGTTGCAGGTGATGCTTCGTGAGCCAAGTTCGCGCGCGACCGAACGGGCGAATCCGACGAGTCCGGCCTTCGATGCGGCGTAGTTGGCCTGGCCGGCCGAACCGAGTAGGCCGACGACTGATGACACCAAGATGATGCGGCCCTGGCGGGCGCGGAGCATGCCCTGCGTGGCGCGCTTGGTGACCCGGAAGGCAGCTGTGAGGTTGGCGTCGATGACCGAGGTGAAGTCATGTTCGCTCATCCGCAATAACAGACCATCGTTGGTGATGCCCGCGTTCGACACGAGCACCTCGACCGGGCCGAACTCGGCTTCGACCTTGGCAAACGCCTGGTCGACCGATTCGACCGAGGTGACGTCGCATTGCACTGCAAACAGGTCGTCGGGTGGTGGCGATGAGTTGTACGTGACGGCAACGTTGTCGCCGCCGGCAGCGAACCGGCGCGCAACAGCGAGGCCGATGCCTCGTGAG
Organism: Ilumatobacteraceae bacterium; assembly: GCA_043748395.1. GTDB lineage: Bacteria > Actinomycetota > Acidimicrobiia > Acidimicrobiales > Ilumatobacteraceae > JAYTNH01. Next base: position 1,231 of record JAYTNH010000435.1, read on the forward strand.
CCTCCGGTGACCAGAACCGTGCGGCTCACAACGCCGCCGCGCCTGCGTCGCCGCCCCACCGAAGAACGGCGCTCGCGGCGGTCATGCCGGCGCCGAAGCCGACCAACAAGATGTAGTCGCCCTGCTTGGCGCGGCCCGCATCGAGTGCGTCGGCGAGGGCAAGGGGGATAGATGCCGAGGACGTGGTGCCGGTGTAGTGCAAGACCGTGACGGTGCGTTCCATGGGAACGCCGAGCCGCTTGCATGCAGCTTCAATGATGCGGATGTTGGCCTGATGGGGGACGACGAGCGCCAACTGGTCGGCGGTGATTCCGGCGTGGGCCATCGACTTCTCGGCCGAGTCGACCATGATGCGCACGGCGCGACGGAAGACCTCCTTGCCTTCCATCTGGATGAAGCCGCCGATGTCGGTGTAGAGGAATCGCTCGGCGCTGCCGTCGGCATCGAGATCCCAGCCGAGCAGCTGACCCTGGCCCTCGACCGCTTCGATGACAACTGCCCCCGACCCGTCGGCGAACAAGATGGCCGTGTTGCGATCGTCCCAGTCGGTGATGCGCGCCAAGGTGTCGGTACCGATGACCAGCACCTTGCGAGCACCCATGGCGATGAGGCCGTGGGCTGTCACCAAGCCGTACACGAACCCGCTGCAGGCGGCGTTGACATCGAACGCGCCGCAGCGCAGTCCGAGTTCGTTCTGCACGCCGGGTGACGTGGCTGGTACGACCCGGTCGGGTGTGGTGGTGGCAAGGATGAGTGCGTCGATCTCGAGCGGATCGACACCCGCCATGTCGAGCGCCTTGCGGCCCGACTCGATCGAGAGTCCGGTGGTGGTACCCCCGACGTGTCGCTCGTGGATGCCCGTGCGCTCGACGATCCAATCGTGTGATGTCTCGAACATCTGCTCGAGGTCGTGGTTGGTGAGCACCTTGGGGGGCAGAGCTGCACCCCAGCCGGTGATCACAGCACCGCGTACTCCAGTGGGAATGCTGGGCATTTCAGTCCGTCCTCAGCCAGGCGATGGGTTGACGTGACGTGACTCGCTCACCGGCGAGCGCGATGTAGCTCTGCACCACGCCAGCGAACGGTGAGCGAACCTCATTGTCACCCACGTGGCCGATCACTTGACCGACGTCGATGTGGGTGCCATTGGAAATGTGGTCGACGGGTGTGAACACTCCGGCGGCAGGGCTGACCACCAAACGCTCTACAGCGAACAGGTGCTCGCCCTCGTGCTGCGTCGCCGCCCTGGGAGTACCGACATGGACCCACTCGATGAGCCGATCGAGGTCTTCGGGGGTGGCGACCGAGATGGTGCGCGCGTTGTCGACGGTGCGCTTGGCCATGCCCGTGAGCACTCCACCCGGGCCGAGTTCGGCGAACGATTGCACGCCCAACTCGGCGAGCGTGAGCAGGCAATGCTTCCAACGTACGGGGCTGCTGAGTTGCGCCGACAGCAGGCTTGTCCACTGGTCGCCGCGGTCGTGGGCGAGGGCGTCGACGTTCGACACGACGGGAACCTCGGTGTCGCGAGGGTTTGCCTCGGCAATCGCCTTGCGTAGCCGATCGCGTGCGGCGGCCATGAACGGCGTGTGGAACGCGCCCGACACCTGCAAGGGCATGACCTTCTTGGCGCCGAGTTCTTTGGCGACAATGCCGGCAGCGGCGACACCTTCGGGCGATCCGGCGATGACCACTTGCCCGGGGGCGTTGAAGTTGGCGACCCACACGTCGCTGTCGGCGCGGCGACAGGCCACCTCGACCAGATCGTCGTCGAGCCCCAGTACCGCTGCCATGGTGCCTGGCGATTCGAGCCCGGCTTGGTGCATCGCGTCGGCGCGCTCGCACACCAGCCGCACACCTTCGTCGAAGCCGAGCGCGCCGGTGGCCGTGAGCGCGGTGTACTCGCCCAGACTGTGCCCCGCGCAGAAGCTGGGTTCGAGGCCGAGGCGCTCGGTGGCGTCGAGCACCATCAGGCTCGACACGAATGTGGTGAGTTGAGCGTTGCGGGTGTCTCTGAGTTCGTCGGCATCGGCATCGAGCAGCAACCTCGCGACGTCGCGTTCGGCAACCTCTGATGCCTCGTCGACGAGCTCCCAGCTCTCGTGGTCGACCCATGGGCGGCCCATACCCGGGCGCTGAGAGCCCTGGCCGGGAAACGTAAACGCAAGCATGATTCCACGCAGAGTAGACGGTCGTGTAGGTGGGCCAGTTACTACCCACGGGTAATCGGCCTGCGGGCGAACAGTTCATCGGCGCGGCACGGTGCGCGGCGTCGCTGGCCGATACGATCGTGCTGTCGCTCGCCCGAGTGGCGGAATGGCAGACGCGACGGACTCAAAATCCGTTGTCCGAAAGGGCGTGTGGGTTCGAGTCCCACCTCGGGCACTGATTCCTCGACTCCGGTCCACATTGTGAGAGCCGCCCCACGGGGATCACCGACGGCGCAGTTGCCTCTTGAGAAGCGATCACTGTGACAGGCGTGCTGCGCGTGCA
>JAYTNH010000436.1:0-4127 GCA_043748395.1 Ilumatobacteraceae bacterium
TCGATCGGCATGATTGCCAGCCGGGTCGGCCCCGACGAATACGTCATCGACGCTCCGCCTCACCCACGGCTGATGGCCCAACTATCGACATGGTTGGCAGACCACGATCAGCCGCTCACCGATCTACGCGCCGGAGCACAACGACTCGAAGACGTGTTCCGCCGTCTCACCGCAGGAGACCCCGAATGAGCCGGTTCACGGCGCAACTGCGCACCGAGCTGCAACTGGTCGCACGCAATGGCGAACAACTGCTGCTCACGCTCGGCATTCCGGTGTTGCTACTCGTGTTCTTCAGTCTCGTCGATGTGCTGCCCACCGGCACCGACGAGCCCATCGACTTCTTGGCGCCGGGCATCGTCGCACTCGCGGTCATGAGCACCGCCATGGTGAGCCTCGGCATCGGCACCGGCTTCGAGCGCACCTATCACGTGCTCAAGCGGCTCGGAGCCACGCCGTTGGGTCGACCCCGACTGATCGCCGCCAAGATCGCCGGCGTCGCAGTCGTCGAGCTTGCGCAGATGGTGGTACTGGTACCGGTGGCCTATGCCCTTGGCTGGCGTCCCGACGACCCATCGTGGCTTGCCGCGGTTGGCGGGGTCGTGTTGGGCACGTTGGCGTTCGCCGGCATCGGCCTCACCCTGGCCGGCAGGCTGCGCGGTGAGCTCAACCTTGCTGCACAGAACGGTCTCTACCTGCTGCTGCTTCTGCTCGGTGGCATGGTCATCCCCTTCACCAAGCTGCCCAGCGGCGTGCGCCAGGTGGCCAAACTGCTGCCATCAGGGGCACTGGCCGATGTGCTGCGCGAGGCGCTTGCAGCAGCAGGCGACCAGTCGACCACGAGTTGGCTTGTGCTCGGCGGATGGGCCATCGTTGCTCCGTTGGCCGCGAGCACCCTGTTCCGCTGGGACTGAGCCGGTGCATCGACTCGTGCATCGAGTGAGCCGAGCCCTGCAGATGCTGCCGCCTCTGCCGCGGCGGATGGTGCCGTACCTCGCCCACCCTGTGCAGACCGTCCGCATACTGCGCAGCGACGACATGGCACGCGCCTTCGCGCACGAGCGCAATCTGGCGTGGATGCAACTCACGGGGGCGGTGGCTGTGGCGACAACAGCCGTGGCCGTGTTCGTCGCGTGGGCACGACCAGCGATAGCAGCCGCGCTGGTCGTCGAGTTGGCCCTGGTGATCGGCTATCGCCTGCGCAACAGCGCGAGCGGCCTGCGACACAGGGGTCTGCCAGCCGGCGAGCTCACCAGGTTGGCGACCTCACTCATCGAGCCCGGCTACATCGCCAAGCACACTGCCCGACACGGACCGGTCTTCACCACCAGCACGCTTGCCCGACCCACCGTCGTCATCGCCGGAATCGAGCGAGGCGTACAGTTCTTGCGCGACCATCGCGATGCACTCAAGGTGCCCGATCGGCCCGACAGCGCACTGGTCGACGGCGAGTTCGTGCGCAACCAGTACGGCGACCGGCACCGCGCCACGCGCAGCGCGCTCGCGATTGCGTTCTCGCTGCGAAGCATCGAGGCCACGCAACCCGCCATCGACTCCGCCGTTGGTCGCCATCTCGCGAGCTGGGTCGGTGACGCCGTCGATCCCGCCGAGCGTGTCGACGCGATGGTGCTCGAGATCTGGATATCAGTCGTCTTCGGTGTCGATCCAATCTCCGATCGCGACCTGCACGCGCGCCTCGTCGAACTGTTCGAGTCGTGCGACTACATGAACCCGCAGACCTGGCCCCATGCCAAGGCCCGAGAGCTGCATGCATTGGTAGTGGTTCAGGCTCAACGCGCAGCGACGTTGGCTCCGTGCGCGTTGCGCACCCTCGCCGATCGGGCACCCGCGGCACTCGCTGATCCGGTGATTTTGGGCAATCTCATCCACCTGGTGCACACGTCTCGCTTCGACGTGAGCGGCCTGATGGTGTGGTTGTTGTACTACCTCGCACGGCACCCGACATGGTGCGATCACATCCGCGCGAGCGACGATGACGACCCTGCCGACTGGGCGGTCGCGGAGACGCTGCGGCTGAGCCAGTCGGAATACGTCATCCGCGAATCGACCTGCCCCATCTCGGTGGGCGACGCAACCGTCCCGACGGGATGGTTCGTCCGTGTCGCAGTGCGCGAAGCCCACCGCGACCCCGCATTGTTCGGCGAGCCCGCCGAGTTTCAGCCATGCCGATTCGCCGCGGGCCCCCTCGGCCGCGATCGATACGCACCGTTCGGATTGGATCACCGGACCTGTCTCGGTGACGAGCTCACCAAGGCAACGGGCAGGGCACTGGCAACGGCCGCATGCCGCGGGTACAGCGTGCGGGTGGTGGCCGATGGCCCTCCACAAGTCAGCTACTTCCGCTTCTGGGCTCCCTCGGGAGACCTTCGATTGCAACTCGACCGAACGCAACGTTGATCGCCGCAGCAACCGCCGGAGCGTTGCGGCGCCCGACCACCGAATTGGGGCCGAGGTGCGTGGCCTGCACCTCCACCACCTGTAGATCACGCACCAGGGGTCGCCACCACGTTGCGAGCTGATCGATGTCGATGTGGTCGTCTCGATCGCTGGCACCGATGAGCAGCGTTGCGGCCAGCGAGTTGCTCGGGTGGTGATGATGCACCTGGCGGAAGGCCGCAGCAACGTTGCGTTGCACGATCTGCTCGAGCGCGAGCGGGCGATTCGTCAGGCCCCGCGTGGCGGCCGAGAGGCTCGTACGCGCCGCCGCGCCCGACCGTGGCACGCGCTCGGCTTGAGCTCGCAGCCACGATCGAGAGCCGACATCGGTGGGCGGATCGACCAGCACGGCGAGCGCCGGCGCGTGCCCCATCAGGGCCAGTTGTGCCGACACCTCGTGTGCGACGATCGCCCCCGACGAGAAACCGACCACGACCGCCGGCCAGTCGAGTCCGGTGCCACGCCAGGCGCTGACCCAGTGGCGAGCTGCTGCACCGATCGAACGGGCACGAGGACCGCGGTGCGCTGACCTGGTGACGCTCGCCGCCGCCACGGTGAAGGTATCGGCCAGTGCACCGGCCAGCCACCGACTCCCCAAGATGGTGCCTCCGGCAGTGGGCAAGAGCGCGAGCGGCGGACCGTTCGCGGCCCCGAACGTCACGAACGGAGGCATCGCCGCCCACCGATCGGGAAGCGCCCGCACGTGCTCGGCCATCACGCGAATCGTGACCGGCCCGATCGACCCCTGTAGCGCGGCAAGGTCGGAACCGGTGACATCCGACAGCCACGCCACCATCTCCATCAGCGCCATCGAATCGCCGCCCACATCGTTCACATCATCATCGAGCCCGAACGCATCGTGACCAAGCACGTTGCGCCACGCCGCGGCCACCAATGCGCACTCGGGTGCCTCAATGGCATCGAACCCATCAGCGGCGAGGTTGTCATCAGCGAGGTCGCCAGCAACCATCCGCCCGCGCGCCGACGATCGGTCGAGCGCAAGCAGTGCCGCTCCATCGAGTTTGCCGTTCGGGGTGACCGGCAGGTCGCTGACCTCGACGAACTGTGCAGGTATCATGTACTTGGGCAGCGCGGTGCTCACCGCCACCCGAAGCTGGTTGATGTCGATATGAGCCAACGGCGCTGGCACGACGAATGCGATCAGCCGCTGCGATGCGCGGTATTGCTCAGCCAGTACCGCACAGGCCAGCACCCCTGGCTGTCGTTCGATCGCAGCCTCGACCTCGGCCGGCTCGATGCGATAGCCGTAGATCTTCAACTGCTGGTCGATGCGCCCGAGGCAATCGACCACACCGTGCGAATCGATGGTGGCAAGGTCGCCTGTGCGATACCAGCGACCGGGTCCCGGGTTGTCGTCGGACTTCGAGACAAACTTCGTTGACGCTGTCGGCGACTCGTCGAGGTAGCCGAGCGCGACGCCCGATCCGCCGAGCCACAATTCGCCCGGCTCACCCACTGCCACGCGAACACCATCGGCGTCGACCACGGCGAGCGTTGTCCCCGCAATCGCCCGACCAATCGGTACCCGTACGGCATCGGACGGAACGTCGATGATGTGATGGAACGTGGCGAAGGTGGTCGACTCGGTCGGTCCGTAGACGTTCAACACTGCTGCGGGCGGGCTGGCGCTGGCGAGCACGGCACGAATGGTG
>JAYTNH010000437.1:0-2951 GCA_043748395.1 Ilumatobacteraceae bacterium
TCGACGCTGTCGTAGTCGCGCTCGAGCATCCAGGCCCGTAGCTCTGCTTCCATCACGGCCAGATGCTCGGGTCCGTTGCGCAGCAGCGCACTGGTCGACATCACCACATCGGCGCCGGCCAGCAGGAGCTTCACCACGTCGGCCCCGGTATGGGCGCCAGTCGTGGCCGCAAGTGAGCAACTGACCGCACCGTGCAAGAGCCCGATCCAGTGCAGCGGAAGGCGCGCTTCGAGCGAAGTCGAGAGCTGCAAGCGTGGCGTGACATCGAGCGTCTCGAGGTCGATGTCGGGCTGGTACAACCTGTTGAACAGCACGAGCCCATCGGCTCCGGCCTGCTGGGCCTGCGTGGCGAAGTTCACGAGCGCGGTGAACCACGGGCTGAGCTTCACCGCAAGCGGAACGGCGATTTCGGCCTTGATCTCCTCGATCAACTCGATGTACCGCCGCTCGACGTCGGCTGCGCTCATCGCCGGATCGACCACCACGTCGTAGAGGTTGAGCTCGATGGCGTGCGCGCCGGCGTCGGCGAGGTGCTTCGCGTACCGCACCCAGCCCCCGGGCGTGGTGCCATTGAGACTGGCGATCACCGGGATGGTGAGGCGCTCGCGCGCCTGCTCGACGAGCGTGAGGTGTCTGCTGGGACCAGTTTCATAGTCGTCGAGCTCGGGCAGGTAGCTCAAGGCCTCACCAAAGGTGTTGGTGCCGCGATCGAGCAGTGCGTCGACTCCGAACGACTCGTGTTCGATCTGCTCTTCGAACAGTGACGGCAACACGATCGCACCAGCGCCCGCTGCCTCGAGGCGCTCCCACATGGCTGGATCACCGGTGAGCGGACTGGCAGATGCTACGAGCGGGCTGCGCAGGGTGAGCCCGAGATACACCGACCGCAGGTCTGGCTGCATGTCACTCATGACTCGTCCTGCGTGTCGGTCGCGGCGTCGGTGTTCGACACGTGCCCAGGTGCCGATCGTTCCACCTCGACCAGTTGCTGATAGTGCGCCCATCGCGCCTTCGCATCGGCGTCGGCGAGGGCCAACAACTCGTCGGCGCGTTCCGGATTGCTGCGTCGCAGCATCGCGAAACGGGCCTCGCTGTTGGCGAACTCGGCGTACGGCACCGACGGTTCGGCGCTGTCGAGTTGGAACGGTTGCGTGAGCTCACCATCGCCGGGCCGGTAGCGATACAGGGGCCAGTGGCCGCTCTGCACAGCCAGCTTCTGCTGAGTCATCGACCGGCTCATGTCGAATCCGTGGGCAATGCATGTGCTGTAGGCGATGATCAACGACACCCCCGGGTACGCCTCGGCCTCGACGAAGGCTTTCACGGTTTGCACGTCGTTGGCGCCCATGGCGATGTGCGCGACGTACACGTCGCCGTAGGTCATCGCTTCAAGGCCGAGGTCTTTCTTACCCGTGCCCTTACCGCTTGATGCAAACTTTGCGACGGCGCCACGCGGGGTCGCCTTCGATGCCTGGCCACCGGTGTTCGAGTAGACCTCGGTGTCCATCACGAGGATGTTCACGTTGCGGCCGCTGCCGAGCACGTGGTCGAGCCCGCCAGCGCCGATGTCGTAGGCCCACCCGTCGCCGCCGACGATCCACACGCTCTTGCGAACCAGGGTGCTGGCCAAATCGGCGAGCTGACGAGCCTCTGGCACATCGAGCGTCTTGAGCATCGCTGTGAGTTGGGCAACACGTTCGCGTTGGGCACGCATCTCGATGTCGCCGCCATCGTCGATGCCGCCGAGCACCGCCGCGACGAGTGCCGGGTCGAGTAGCGCTGGGTCGACAAGCACTGCGAGGCGGTCGAGCATGCCGAGCGCGGCGTGGCGCTGCGCTTCGAAGCCGAGCCTGATGCCGAGACCGAACTCGGCGTTGTCTTCGAAGAGGCTGTTGCTCCACGCCGGCCCACGCCCCTGGGCGTTCGTGGAGTACGGCGTGGTGGGCAGGTTGCCGCCGTAGATGCTGCTGCAACCCGTGGCGTTGGCGATCAGCAGGTGATCGCCGAACAACTGGGTGAGCAGCTTCAGGTAGGGCGTCTCGCCGCAACCCGAGCAAGCCCCACTGAACTCGAACAACGGCTCGCGGAGTTGGCTGGTCTTCACCGACGCCGGGTCCCATTGGGCAGGGTCGGCGGCATCGACGGCCAAGAACGCGTCCCACGCTACGCGTTCTTCTTCGAGATGCTCGCCAATCGGGCGCAGGTTGATGCTCTTGCGCTTGACCTCGCTCTTGTCGTGTGCTGGGCAGGCCGTGACACACAGTCCGCAGCCGGTACAGTCGTCGGGCGCAACCTGCACCGTCAACGACATGCCAGGCACTTCACGACTGCGGAAGCTCTTCGTCTTCAACACGCTTGCGGCATCGAGCTCGCTCGGGTCGTACACCTTCAGCCGAATTGCTGCGTGCGGGCACACGATCGCGCACTTGCCGCAGTCGATGCACAGGTCGGGCTCCCAGATCGGAATCTCCACCGCAATGGTGCGTTTCTCGACCTTCGACGTACCGGTGGGGAAGGTGCCATCGGCCGGCAACGCGCTGACCGGCAGCAGGTCGCCCTCCCCCGCCAGCATGCGCGCCGTGACGCGTTGGACGAAGTCGTCGACGCCAGCAGGAACCGTCGGCCGACGACGAGTGGTAGCGGTCGGCTTGGCGTCGGCGCCGGTCGGAATTGGCACCGGATGCAGGTTCGACAGCGTGGTGTCGACCGCCGCGGTGTTGCGCTCGACCACGACCTCGCCGCGCTTCCCGTACGACTGCGCGATCGCCTCCTTCAGCCGCGCGATCGCCTCGTCGGTGGGTAGCACCCCCGACAGCGCGAAGAAGCACGTCTGCATCACGGTGTTGACCCGCCCGGCGAGTCCGGCCGCCTTGGCGACTGCGGCTGCGTCGATGGCATGTAGGTGAAGACCCTTGGCGAGCACGTCGGTCTGCACCTCGAGCGGCAAACGA
>JAYTNH010000438.1:0-10817 GCA_043748395.1 Ilumatobacteraceae bacterium
TCGACGCTGCCGTACAGCGCACACGCCGGCGTGATGTGAAGGTGGCCTGGATCCACCTCACGCACCTCAACCCCATGCCACCCAACCTCGGCCCACTGCTCAAGGGTTTCCGTAGGGTGCTGGTTCCCGAGCTCAACCTGGGCCAACTGTGCCGCATCGTGCGGGCCGAGTTCCTCATCGATGCCACACCCATCTCGAAGGTGCAGGGGTTGCCCTTCTCGTCGTCCGAACTCGAAGCCGCCATCGAGGAGGCCCTGTCATGACCGACACCATTGTTCCGATCACCACCAAGAAAGATTGGATGAGTGACCAAGAGGTGCGCTGGTGCCCTGGCTGCGGCGACTACGGCATCATGCACGCCTTGCAACAGCTCATGCCCGACTTGGGTGTGGCGCCCGAGAACACGGTGTTCATCAGCGGCATCGGGTGTTCCAGTCGGTTCCCGTACTACATGAACACCTACGGCATGCACAGCATCCACGGCCGTGCGCCGGCCATCGCCACAGGTGTTGCAGTCGCTCGGCCCGACCTCGACGTGTGGGTCATCACAGGCGACGGCGATGGCCTGTCGATCGGTGGCAACCACCTCATTCATGCTCTGCGGCGCAACGTGAACCTCACGATTCTGCTGTTCAACAACCGCATCTACGGGCTCACCAAAGGGCAGTATTCACCCACCTCCGAGATCGGCAAGGTCACGAAGAGCACACCGTTCGGGTCGGTCGACACGCCGTTCAATCCGCTGTCGGTGGCCATCGGGGCCGAGGCGAGCTTCGTGGCCCGCACCCACGACCTCGATCGCAAGCACATGATCGAGGTCTTCCGGGCTGCGCACGCCCACCAGGGCGCCTCGTTCGTCGAGATCTTCCAGAACTGCAACGTGTTCAACGACGGCACGTTCGAAGACATCACCAGCAAGAACGCTCGCGACGAGATGATGATCGACCTCACGCACGGCGAGCCCATTCGCTTCGGCGTCGACGGCCATCGGGGCATCGTCATGGGTGGCGACGGCCAACTGCGCACCGTCGAGGTCGACGACGTCGGGGTCGACGCGCTGCTGGTACACGACGCACACCGCGAAGATCCGGGCCTTGCATTCGCCCTCGCCCGACTGTCGCACGACGACCATTCGGCTACGCCGTTCGGTGTGTTCCGCTCGGTCGAGCGCGGCGACTACGGCGCCATGGTTGCTGCCCAGCTCGCCGATGCATCGGCCAAGAAGGGTCCGGCCGACCTGCTCGACCTGTTGCGTGGCAACGGCACCTGGCTGGTCGACTAGAGCTGACTAGCCCTTGACTAGCCCGTGTAGTAGCCGTCGGCGACGGTGAGCGCTTCGTCGAGGATGGCGAGGCCTTGTTCGACGTCGTCGACGCTGGTGTTGCACGGTGGCACCACGTGCGTGCGGTTGAAGTGCACGAACGGCCACAGACCGCGCTGCTTGCACGCTGCCGCGAACTGTCCCATCGGGGCCGCGTCGGCGCCTGACGCGTTGTAGGGCACCAGTGGTTCGCGGGTGGCGCGGTCCTTCACCAGTTCGATCGCCCAGAACACGCCGAGGCCGCGCACGTCGCCCACGCTGGGGTGGTTGGCCTTGAGCTTCTCGAGGCCAGGGGCGATCACGTCGGTGCCGAGCATGTGGGCGTGCTCGATGACGCCCTCGTCTTTGAAGATGTTGATGCTGGCGACCGCGGCCGCGCACGCCAGGGGATGGCCCGAGTAGGTGAGCCCGCCGGGGTAGGCGCGGTCGCGGAAGGTGTCGGCGATGTGGCGGCTGATCACGACGCCACCCAGCGGGATGTAGCCCGAGTTGACGCCCTTGGCGAAGCACACCAGGTCGGGCTGCACCCCCCACTTCTGGAAGGCGAACCACTCGCCACAGCGCCCGAAGCCAGCCATCACTTCGTCGACGATCATCACGATGCCGTGCTGATCGCACCGATCGCGGATGCCCTGCAGGTAGCCATCGGGCGGCACCAAGATTCCGTTCGTGCCCACCACCGTCTCGATGATGACGGCGGCAACCGTGTGCGCGCCTTCGACCATCAGCACCTCATCGAGGTGCTGCAGCGCGCGTGCGCACTCCTCGGCCTCGTCGGAAGCGTGGAACGCCGACCGATACGGGTATGGGCCCCAGAACTTCACCACTCCGGGCATGCCCGGCTCGCTGGGCCACCGTCGGGGGTCGCCGGTGAGGGTGATGGCACCGCTCGTGCCACCGTGGTAGCTGCGGTAGTGGTTCAGCACCTTGAATCGGTTGGTGTGCCCGCGCGCCATGCGTACCGCGTTCTCGACCGCCTCGGCTCCGCCGTTGGTGAAGAACACCATGTCGAGTGTGCTGTCGGCGATGTTCGTGCCGGCAACCTCGCTGATCAGCCTCGCTGCCTCGCTGCGCGCATCGTTGGCGAAGCTGGGTGCGACGGTGCAGAGCTTGTCGGCCTGGGCCTTGATGGCCGCAACGAGCTTGGGGTGTTGATGACCGATGTTGATGTTGACCAGTTGGCTGCTGAAGTCGAGGTAGCGAGTGCCGTCCTCGGTCCAGAACCAGCTGCCCTCGGCGCCGGCGATGACCGCCGGGTCGAGCGCACCCTGGGCACTCCACGAATGAAAGACATGGGCTCGATCGTTGTCATAGGCCTGGCTCATGCGGCAATGCTATTCGCGCCTTCGTTCTGTAGTTTGCGACGATGCGCATTTCACCGGACCAGCTAGTGCAGCAGTACGTCGCCGACATCGGCGACGATGCCATGAATCTCGACCGCCTCGTCACCGAGCCGTGTGGGCTCGATGCCGCCGGAATGATCGAGGCTCTGCTCGACCCAAGGCTTGGCCAGCTCGGCATCACCTTCATGGCCGACTCGATGGCGGTCGACGGCTCGATCTACTTCGATGCGATCTTCGGCGCCTACTACGGCCAGGCTGCGGTTCGGGCGTGGCTGGTGCCGGCGATGGCCGAGATCGCGTTCATCGAGTTCGTCCCGCTGGCCGAACCACTGTTGTTCGACGATGGTGAAGGCGGCACCTCGCTCGACGAGTGGTTCATGGTTGCCGTGATCGGCGACGATCGCATCCCACTCTCGCGCGGAGTCAGTGTGCGTCGCTACCGCGACGGTTGGATCACCTGGGCGTGCGACGTGTACGACACGGGCCCCTTCCGCCAGCCACCGCCGCCCGAACTGGCCATCGAAGCTGCGCCGCTGCCATCGTGGCCGCGTGTCGAGTGGATCACCGACCAGTCGGTCGTGCCGGCGCCGCTGAGCACGGCAGCGCGCGAATGGGTCGCATCACGCCGAACGCCCGAGTCCCCACGCGCTGCGGCTGAACCGAGCGGGCTGTCGCATGCCGACTTGGTGGCCATCACCAACCATCACGACACTGCGACCGACTTCGATCTGTTCAGCGACATGTGCCACCCGACCGACTCGGTGTACATCGATCCGCTGTTCGGAGAGTTCCGCGGCCAGGCCGCCATCCGAACCTGGATCACCGACGTGATGGCCAAGGTGGGCGACTTCGCCCACGAGGCGCTGGGGCCGTTGTTGTTCGACGGCACCACCTCGGTACAGGAGTGGAAGCAGATGGCCATCCAACCCGACGGCACCAGAGTGATGGTGATGCGCGGCACCAGCGTGCGCAAGTTCGCCGACGGCTGGTTGGTCTACGCCGCCGACTACTTCGACACTGCGCCATTGGGCGATGCCGAGATCGTGGCTGCGAGCCACGCGGCGGGGTCGACGATCACCGGTGCCGACATGGCCAAGCACCGCGCCGCCGGCGGCCTGTGAGTTCTGGCCTCTGAGGTTGGCCCTCCACCCGTGAGCATCCTCTTCTGGTTCACGTCTGTCAGATTTGAGTGTGCCCGACGGTCCCCGGGGCCTGGGCGTGCGGTGCGGGTGCGCGAGGGTGGCGTAACTGGGCGGAGTCAGTGACGGACCTCGTCGCAAGCGCCGCCCAGATGTGGTCACTGCGATCGGAGGGAGCAGCGCTGGCGTGGGACTCCGTCACGAAATCTGAAAGACGTGAACTGGACGGGAGTCGACTGGGGAGCACACCCACCGCCTGTAGCGAACTCATGTTTGTGTCACTTTGTGCCGAGTAGACCTCGGAGTTGTACCCGTGCCGGTATGCAACTACGCGCGATCGGCGGGCTCACCCTGCGGCGAGCGGTGTTTGGCATGTTCTTCGAGGCGGGTCGTCCGCTTTCGGTGCCCGAGGTGGTCGCCGCGCTTGCCGCGTCGGGTGTGAAGGTCGGTGAGCATCTCGCCAAGCCAGAGCACATGGTGATCGCCGACATGCTGGCCTATCAGGTCCGGGCGGGCAGGCTTCGCCGGGTCCGGCGGGGAATCTACGATGTTGTTCCTGGCGCGCTCAGCCGTTCAACGCGTTGGCGTTGCCGCCATTGGCGCGACCGGTTGTACTAGCCCTGTGCGGCGATCGCGTCGGCGACTGCAAGGGTGCGTTGTGCGTTGGCGACGTGCAGGTTCTCGATCATCCGACCGTCGACCGTGACGACGCCCCGACCTTGCGCCAGACCCTCGTCGAAGGCGGCGATGACCCGGCGCGCGTGGTCGATCTCGTCGGCTGTCGGAGCCCACACGTCGTTGGCGATGTCGACCTGGCCAGGGTGGATGAGCGTCTTGCCGTCGAAGCCCATTTCGGCACCTTGGATGCACTCCAGCCGGAAGCCGTCGGGGTCTTTCACGTCGTTGTACACGCCGTCGAGGATCGTCACATCGGCCTCACGCGCTGCGGCGAGCGCCACGGCAAGATGCGGCACGAGCGGATGCCGGCCGGCCCCGCCGAGCGCCGAGCGCAGCTCACGAGCGAGGTCGTTGGTGCCCATGACCAGCACCGAAACGCGCGGGTGAGCCGCAATTGCGCGCACATCGAAGATTGCCGTCGGCGTCTCGATCATCGCCCAGACGCGCATCTCGGTGGGTGCTCCGGCGGCGTCGAGCTTGGCTGACACCTCGTTGAGATAGGCGACCGAGTCGACCTTGGGAATGACGACCGCTGCTGCGCCCGACGTGGCCGCGGCGGCGAGATCGTCGGCTCCCCAGGGAGTGTCGAGCCCGTTGCACCGAATGGTGAGCTCGCGACCGCCATACTCGCCAGACGAGGCGGCGGCAACGGCGTTGGCCCGGGCAGACTCCTTGGCATCGGGCGCCACAGCGTCCTCGAGATCGAAGATGATCGCATCGGCAGGAATGGTCTTGGCCTTCTCGAGTGCCCGCTCATTGGCTGCAGGCATGTACAGCACCGACCGGCGTGGGCGGAGATCGCTCATGACGCGAACCCATACGAGGCGGCCAGCTCTGGGTCGCGTGCTGCGAGTTGCCGGGCAAGCTGCACTACGACGTGGCACTGCTTCACCGAGGCGTCGTCTTCCATCTTGCCGTCGAGCATGATCGCCCCCGTGCCGTCGCCCATCGCGTCGATGACCCGCTGCGCTTGAGCAACGTCGGCCGGGCGCGGGCTGAACACCCGTTTGGCGATGTCGATCTGCACCGGATGAAGGCTCCACGCGCCGACGCAACCGAGCAGATACGCGTTGCGGAACTGGTCTTCGCACGCGACGGTGTCTGTGATGTCACCGAACGGCCCGTAGAAGGGCAAGATGCCGAACGTGACACATGCGTCGACCATGCGGGCCAGCGTGTAGTGCCACAGATCTTGCTGGAAGATGGTGCGTGGCGCTTCGGGATTCGCGTCGTCGGGGTCGGCGCGCACCAGGTAGTCGGGGTGGCCACCACCGACGCGGGTGGTCTTCATCCGCCGGTTGGCTGCCAGGTCGGCCGGCCCGAGCGATAGTCCCTGCATGCGCGGCGACGCACCGCAAATGGCTTCGATGTTGGCCACGCCACGGGCCGTCTCCAGGATCGCGTGCACCATGAGCGGCCTGCTGAGCTTTGCCTTTGCTTCAAGCTGGGCGAGTAGCCGATCGACGTAGTGGATGTCTTCGGGGCCTTCCACCTTGGGGATCATGATGACATCGAGCTGTTCGCCGATCTCGGTGACGAGGGTGGTGATGTCGTCGAGTCCCCATGGCGAATCGAGGCTGTTCACCCGGGTCCACAACTGTGTGTCGCCCATGTCGACGGTGCGTCCGACCTGTACCAACCCATCGCGTGCGGCCTGCTTGTCGGCCATCGGGATGGCATCTTCGAGGTTGCCGAGCAGGATGTCGACCTGCGGCACCAACTCGGGCAGCTTCGCGACGAGCTTGGCGTTCTGTGGCGGGAAGAAGTGAATGACACGGCTGGGTCGGAACGGCACCTCGCGCAGCGGCTCGGGGGCACCAACGGCCAAAGGCTTGAAGAAATCTCGGGGGCTCTTCACAACATGCAAGGGTAGGGATCATGGCTCGGTTCGACGCAATCCTCTTCGATGCGGGAGGGGTGCTCGTGCTGCCCGACCCCACGGTGCTCGGTCCGCTGCTCGCCTACTACGGCGGCGATCCGTCGATAGAAGCCCACCGTCGCGCCCACTACCGGGCGATGGCGGTGAAGAGCGCGACCGGAGCCGGCGAGACGTTCTGGCACGACTACAACGCGGCCTACGTCGAACGCGTCGGGGTCGGCCAGTCCGATGTCGAGGCCGCCGCCCTTGCGCTCGAGCGCACGCGCAATGCCTATGTGTGGCGCTGGCCCATCCCCGAAAGCGTCGCTGCACTGCAAGCCCTGCATGCCGCTGGTGATGCCATTGGCGTCGTCAGCAACGCCAGCGGTCAGATTGCCGAGGTGCTGCTACGCAGTGCGGTGTGTCAGGTGGGCGACGGACCGCACACGCCCGTCAGGGTGATCATCGACAGCCATGTCGTCGGCGTCGCCAAGCCCGATCCGCGCATCTTCGACTTCGCGTTGGTGCACTTCAACGGCATCGAGCGAAGTCGCATCGCCTACGTGGGTGACTCGGTCACGATGGACATCGGCGGGGCGCGGGGAGCCGGATTGCACCCGATCTTGCTCGATCCCTATGGCGATCACCCGCACGCCGACTTCGACACGATCGAATCGTTGCACGACCTGCTGAACTAGCGAGTGATGACTAGCCCGCGGCGGTGTCGCACAGGCGACGCGCGATCACCTTGAGGCACAGCGTTTCGTCGGCCCCCTCGAAGATGCTGAGCACTCGCGCGTCGACGAACAAGCGACTCACCGGAAACTCCTCGGCATATCCCATGCCACCATGGATCTGCATTGCCTCGCGCGTCACCCATTCGGCTGCCTTGCACACGTAGGCCTTCACCATGCTGGCTTCCATGGCCCCCTCGCCCTTGGCCATTTGGGTGGCGACGGAATAGGCGAACTGGCGACCGGCCTGGATGAGCACGGCCATCCGGCCGAGCTTGACCCGTGTGAGTTCGTAGTCGACGATGGGCGACCCGAACACCGTGCGGTTGTTCGCGTAGTCGAGGGCCGCCTCGTACGCCGCTTGCATCACCCCGACGGCCCGTGCCGCTGTTTGCAGTCGGCCGTTCTCGAAGCCTTCCATCTGGAAGTAGAAGCCCTTGCCCTTGCCGGCGTCGCCGCCGATGAGGTTGTCGGCCGGGACCCACCAGTTGTCGAGGGCGATCTCGTAGGAGTGCATGCCGCGGTACCCGATGGTGTCGATCGGCCGTCCCTCCATCTTGCCGACGGTGCCATGGGAGGTGGCGTCTTGAGTGAACTCGAAGCCGTGGCCGGCGCCCCGTGGTTTGGGCACGATGAACAAGCTGAGCCCCCGGTGCGTCTTCGCGCGGTCGGGGTCGGTGCGGGCGAGCAGCGCGAGCACGTCGGCCCTCGCTCCCAAGGTGCACCAGGTCTTGACGCCGTTGATCACGTATCCGGGCTCGCCATTGGGGCCAGCGGCCTCGGTGGCAACCACCTTGATGCCTGCCACGTCGCTGCCGTAGTCGGGCTCGGTGACGGCCACGGCCGGCATCACTTCGGCGGTGGCCAACAGCGGCAGCCATGTCTGCTTCTGGGCCTCGGTGCCACCCTTCACGAGCGCCCGCGTGAGAATCTCCGGACGGGTGATGAGCGACCCGCCAATGCCCAAGCTGGCCCGACTGAGCTCCTCGGTGGCAACCACCATGGCGAGGTACTCCTCGTCGCCGCCCTCGCTGTAGCCGCCGTACTCGGCGGGCACGCTGAGCCCGAATGCGCCGATCTCGGCGAGGCCCTGGATGATCTCCTCGGGAACGTCGCCGTTGGTGCGATGGACGTGTTCGGCGTGGGGTGCCACCACATTGGCGGCGAACGACCGGATCGTGTCTTGCACCATGGTCATGTCGTCGCCGAGGTGTCGTGGGCCGGCCGAGTCGGCCAGCGATGCCACGAATCGGGCGCTGCGGAACGTCGCCAGAAACGGGTTGGCAGCGTGCAACGAGTGCACCTCGGCGCCCCACTGTTCCTCGCGGCCGAGCAGGCGTCCGCACAGGTCGTGCACCATGTCGGCGGTGAATGCGCAGGTGATGCGGGCCTCGAGGTCGCCCTTGGCGCCGTAGTCGAGCAGCGCCCTGGCCGTTTCGACCTGTGCGGCAGCGTGGGCGAGGTCGTAGGCCAACACCTGGCGTGAGTCGGGGCCGCCGCTTGCAGCGAGGTGACGCACAGCGCTGGCCACTACTCCTTGCGCAAGTTCGATCACGTCGGCGGCGGCGGCGAGATCAGGGTGGGGCAGGTCCTCGGCGGTCATGGCCCCGAGGTTACCGACCGCTACCGATCTGTGACGCCCTACCGATCTGTGACGCCCTACCGATCTGAGCAGTTCTTGTGGCAGGCTTTGGGGTATGCCTTTGGACACCACGACCCGCGTCTGCGTGTACTGCGGCTCCAATGCCGGCACCTCGCCCGCGTTCACCGAAACCGCTCGATTGCTGGGCGCTGCCCTTGCGCGTCGCAGCATCGGCCTGGTGTACGGCGGTGGTCACGTTGGGCTCATGGGCGTGGTCGCCGATGCCGCCATCGAGGCCGGAGGCGAAGTGATCGGGGTCATCACCGACCAACTCGTCGGTGCCGAACTTGCTCACCAGGGGCTCACTCGGCTCGAGACGGTGCCTACCATGCACGAACGCAAGGCTCGTCTCAACGAACTTGCCGACGGGTTCTTGGTGCTGCCCGGTGGATTCGGCACGGTCGACGAGTTTGCCGAGGTGCTCACCTGGAACCAGTTGGGTCTCATCCACAAGCCGGTGGTGCTCGTCGACGTCGACGGCTTTTGGGGGCCGATGTTCGAATGGATGGAGAGCGCCGTCTCGAACGGTTTCGTGCGCCCCGCCCACCGCATGTTGGCCCAGCGCGCTGTCACCATCGACGAAGCGATCGCGTTGGCTACCGGCCCGGTGCCCGACACTCCGCACAAGTGGCTCGACCGCGACGTCACCCCGGCCCCCGGCTCGCCCCGGCCCGTCATCGGCTGACAGCTGTGCGGCCCTTCCATGCAGCAACGCTCGACGCTGTCGCGGCCGACCTCTTCGCGCCCGATGCTGCGCATGGCACCAGCCTGGCGTTGCTCGCGTTGCACCGTGGAGAAGTGGTGTTCGAGCAGTACGGCGTGCAACCGGCCACGGTGTTCGGTCCCGGCGTCGTTGTCGATGCCGACACCACGCTCATCTCGTGGAGCATGGCCAAGAGCATCACCCACGCTGCGGTCGGCATCCTGGTGGGGGAGGGTCGGCTCCACCTCGATGCGCCAGCGCCCGTGCACCAGTGGGTAGGCACTGCGAAGCACGCCATCACGTTGCAGCACCTGCTCGACATGCGGCCGGGCCTCGAGTTCGTCGAGGACTACGTCGACGACTCGGTGAGCCATTGCATCGAGATGCTGTACGGCTCGGGGGCTGCCGACGCCGCCGGCTATGCCGCGTCGCTTCCGCTCATCCACGAGCCCGGCACCGTGTGGAACTACTCCAGTGGCACCACCAACATCATCGCGCGCATCGTCGGCGATGTTGTGGGCGGGGGGCGAGCAGGGATGGAAACCTTCTTGCACGACCGCCTGTTCTCGCCCACAGGCATGCACTCGGCCATTCCCAAGTTCGACGATGCGGGTACGTTCGTCGGTTCGTCGTACGTGTATGCCACGGCTCACGACTTCGCCAAGTTCGGCGAGCTGTATCGCAACGACGGAGTGGTCGTCGGCGCGCAGGTCGTTCCGGCTGGCTGGCGCGATCATGCCCGTACGTTCGTTGTCAGCGACCCCGATGGCGAGTTCGACTACGGCCGACAGTGGTGGCTGTGGCGTGACCAACCCGGCAGCCTCGCGTGTCATGGCTACGAAGGTCAGTACATCGTGGTGGTACCCGATCGTGAGCTCGTCATGGTGCATCTCGGCAAGTGTCCGGCGCCTCAGCGCGCAATGTTGAACGAACAACTCCGAACCTTCGTCGGGGCGTTTCCCACCACCTGATCGCGGCCCTGTCGTTCGGTGGGCGGCGGTTTCGGCTATCACTATGGGGTGCCGATCGAGCCTGAGGGCCCCCTCACTGGCGAACTGCCTGCAATCACTGCCGACAACACCGGCGGACCGCGCCGTCCCCGCAAGAGGCGGCCGATCAGACTCACGCTCAAACTGCTGGCGTTCATCGCCGTGTTGTACTTCGCGTCGGTCACGGTGGTACCGGGCATTCGTAAGGCGGCTTCCGAACTGCGCTCGCTCAACCCGCTGCTGCTCGGACTGGGACTGGCGATCGAGATCGCCGCACTGTTCTGCTACACGCTGCTCACCAGGGCCGCGCTCGGTGACTCTGGCCCGGCGATCTCGCGCATGCGGCTCTTTCGCATTCAGATGAGCACGAAGGCACTGTCGAGCATCGTTCCCGGCGGCAGCGCGGCCGG
>JAYTNH010000439.1:0-2615 GCA_043748395.1 Ilumatobacteraceae bacterium
GGGCCGAACACCTCCTCGCGGCACACCGCTGCAGCGGCATCGTCGGGCGTGGCGATCATGACCGGATGCCAGAAGCCGGGGCCATCTGGCGTGGGTCCGGTGTACACCGTGTCGAGGCCATCGGTGTAGGCGCGAACCCGCGCGAGGTGGGCGGCAGTGACCAGCGGCCCCATCGCCGTACCTGCAGCCATGGGGTCGCCGATGGTGAAGCTCTTGGCCGACTCGATGAACAAAGCGACGAAACGGTCAAACACGCTGCGCTCAACCAGTACCCGACTGCGGGCGCAGCAGTCCTGACCCGAGTTGTCGAACACAGCGCCCGGCGCGGCTGCGGCGGCTTGCTCGAGATCGGCGTCGGCGAACACGATGTTGGCGCTCTTGCCGCCGAGCTCGAGGGTGACGCGCTTCACCTGGTCGGCGCAGCCGGCCATGATGCGCTTGCCCACCACGGTCGAGCCGGTGAAGGCGAGCTTGCGCACATCAGGGTGTTCCACCAACCGCCAGCCGGCAACCGGACCGGTGCCAACAACCACCTCGAGCACGCCAGCGGGCAGCCCCGCCTCGAGCGCCAGCTCGCCAAGTCGCATGGTGGTGAGCGGCGTGATCTCGGCCGGCTTGAGCACCAAGGTGTTGCCGGTGGCCAAGGCTGGTCCGATCTTCCAGGCCGCAATCAGCATCGGGAAGTTCCACGGCGTGATCGCTCCCACCACCCCGAGCGGCTCGCGAAAGGTCATGTCGACGCCACCGGCAACCGGGATGGTGGCTCCGTAGTGCTTGTCGACTGATCCGGCGAAGAAGTGCAGCGTGTCGGCGACCGCGTTCGCGCACCACGTGCTCGATCCGATGGGCATGCCCATGTTGCGCGTCTCGAGCAGGGCCAACTCGTCGACATGGGCGCTCACGGTGTCGGCGAAGCGGCGTAGCAATCGGGCTCGGTCGGCCGGGGCGACGGCTCGCCAGGCGGGCGATGCGGCATGTGCCCGGTCGATGGCGGAGTCAGTGGTGGCGACGTCGGCCAAGGGCACGGTTGCCACCTTGGTCTCGTTCGCGGGGTTCAAGATCTGGATCGAGTCGGACACGCCGCGAAGGGTATCCGACGGGCAGAATGTGCATCGTGAACGCTTTCGTTGACGGCCCTCCCCCACTCATAGCCGTGTGCGCACGGGTGCTCACGTTCTCGGACGAGGGCAAACGCGATGCGTTCTCGAGTAGCCAGCCTTACAGTCGAGCTGTTACCCGCGCTGGCGGCGTCCCGGTGCTCGTGCCGCCGATCACCGAGCTGGCCCGCAACGCTGCCAGTGTGCTGCGTCACTTCGACGGTGTGTTGCTGCCAGGCGGTGGTGACATCCACCCCAGCCGCTATGGTCAGGCCGCCGACGCCGAGCAGCTCTACGGCATGGTCGACGTGCACGACGAGCTCGACATCGCGGTGGCACTCGCCGCGATCGAGATCGACCTGCCCATGCTGGCCGTTTGCCGCGGCATGCAGGTGCTCAATGTCGCGTTGGGTGGCACGCTGCAGCAGGACATCGGCACCGACGACCACTGGATGCGCGAGCACACGGTCACGGTCACCACCGACTCGCTCATCGCCTCGGCGGTCGGGCTCACGCATCTCGAGCACTGCCACTCCGTGCACCATCAGGGCATCGATGTACTCGCCCCATCACTCACCGCCACCGGCTATTCAGACGACGGCACACTCGAAGCGATCGAACATCCGTCGGCGTCGTGGATCGTCGGCATCCAGTGGCACGCGGAAGATACCGCGTCGCGGGCTCCACATCAGCAGGCCATCTACGACGAACTCGTCCGGCGTGCCGTCGCACGACGCACCTCGTGAACGCGCCGATCGTCCTGATCGTCGGCCGCCAGTCGTCACAGGCCACTGGCATTCGCGGCGAGGCCTTCGGTGCCGGCCAGCAGTACATGCGGTCGCTCGAACGAGCGGGTGCGGTCCCGATCATCCTGCCGCCGCTCCCCGAGCTGCTCGACCGTCTGCCTTCGCTACTCGACCGTGTCGATGGCGTGGTGCTGCACGGTGGCGGCGACGTGTCACCGCACCGTTACGGCGAGCAGCTCTCCGCCGAGCAGGTGTACGGCATCGTGCACGAACACGACGAGGTCGAGCTGGCGGTCGTGCACGCTGCGCTGGCGGCCGACATGCCCTTGTTGGCCGTGTGTCGCGGGCTGCAGGTGCTCAACGTGGCGCTGGGCGGCACTCTGCACCAGCACATCGGCCACGACGACCATTGGCTCCAACTTCGCCCCGTCGACCTCGACCCTGCATCTCGAACCGCGCGCGCTATGGGCACCATCCGTCCCACCACCTGCCACTGCGTTCACCACCAAGCCCTCGCCACGTTGGGCCACGGTCTCGAAGTGGTGGGAACGAGCGACGACATCGTTCACGCGGTCGAGTCACGAGCTGCGCGCTGGGTGGTCGGCGTGCAGTGGCACCCGGAAGACACTGCGGCCGAGTCGGCCGAACAGCAGGGCCTGTTCGACGAACTCGTCCGCCGATCTGCCCCCTGACCCCCAATGAGCGCGAGTCAATCGAATGGGTTCACATACGCAACACCGGTGCGCGCAACATCCGCAACGTTGCGTGTCAC
>JAYTNH010000440.1:0-2565 GCA_043748395.1 Ilumatobacteraceae bacterium
ACGCCGGGCGGCAGGCCGGCTTCGTGGGCGAGGTCGGCCAGCACGCTGCACGACAGCGGGCTCCATTCAGCCGGCTTGAGGATGACCGTGTTGCCGGCCGCCAGTGCCGGCGCGCACTTCCAGGTGCTCAACATGAACGGTGCGTTCCAGGGGGTGATCACCACGGTGGGGCCTGCTGGCATGCGCATGACCCGGTTGGCCGTGCCGTTGCTGCTCCACACCCGCTCGTCGTACTGCTCGGCAAGGTCGGCGTAGGCGCGGAAGTTGCGCGCGCCGCGCGACAGCACCCGCAGCCGCAGGCTCTCATACAGCATCGCCATGTCGAGGCACTCGACCTTGGCCAACGGCTCGATGTTCTCGTCGATCAGATCGGCCAGGCGACGCAGCAACACACCCCGGACGGCGGGGCCGAGCGCGGCCCACGCAGGGAACGCCTCGACTGCGGCCGAGATGGCTGCGTCGGCAGTCGCCGCATCGCCACGGGCCACGTCGGCGAGCTTCAGGTTCCAGTCGAGCGGCGAGCGGTCTTCGAACGTGGTGGGCGAACCAACCCGTGCTCCGCCGATGTAGTGCTCGGGCGACACCTGCACACCGCCCACGTCGATGCGGTGATCGCTCATACCCTGGTGCTCATTCGGAGACCTTCGGCTGGATGCGCGGGAAGGGCAGTTCGCTGCGATCGGTGGCGTTCGGTCCACGCTGGCCGCGCAGTGACCAGTCGCCACCCAGCGCGGTCGACAGCACTTCTTCGGTCTCGGTGGGCTGTGCGCCCACTTCGTCGCTCACCGGAGTCGGACCTTCGACGATGGTGTTGGTGAGCGTGCCGAGGCCCTCGACCTCGACGCTCACCACATCACCGGGCTGCACCGGCCGCGACACGGCGGGCGTACCCGACAAGATGATGTCGCCGGGAACCAGCGTGATCAGCCGGGCGATGTCGGCCACCAGGTAGTGCATGTCCCACGCCATCTCGTCGGTGCTGCCGTCTTGGCGCACCTCGCCGTTCACCGTGGTGCGAATGCGCTTGGCGTTGAAGTCCCAGTCGGTGATGAGGCCCGGCCCGATGGGGCACAGCGTGTCGGCACCCTTCACCCGCAGCATCGAGCCGCTATCGGTGTCGCGGAAGTCGTGCAGGCCGTAGTCGTTGGCCACGGTGTAGCCGGCGATGTAGTTGCCTGCGTCGGCGTACGCCACATTGCGAGCGGTGCGTCCGATGACGATGGCGACCTCGCCTTCGTAGTTGAGCCACTTGCAGTTGATCGGGCGAACCACACCGCCGCCATGCGAGTTGAGCGCCGAGATGGGCTTGTGGAAGTAGGTGGGCGCTGGTGGAAGCGACACCCCGAACTCGCGCACCCGTGACACGTGGTTGAGATGGCAGCAGATGATCTTGGTGGGTTCGACGGGTGGCAGGTGCACGGCATCGGCGACTGCGATCGAGCGACCGTCGCCGGCGACGAGCGTGTCGTTATCGCGCACCATCACGGTGGCATAGCCGTCGAGCAGGATGCGGCGGATGTCGGTCATGAAAAACTCCTTCGGCCCCGAACGATAGTGTGCGGACGATGAGCTACCCGACCGGCTTCCTGTACCCCCGCACGGCGGGTGGGGCATCGTCCATCTTGCCACCTCCGCCGTGGCACTACTCGGGCGACCTGCTCACGGTCGAGTTCCGCACCGACCCGTCGCGCGTGGCCGAACTACTTCCAGACCCACTCACGCTCGTGCCCGACGATCACGACCCAGGCGCGGTGGCGATGATCTTTGCCGACTGGCAGAGCTGCGGTGCCGATTTCAGCGAGCTCGACGATCCGGTGCGCGCCCAATACAAAGAGGCCTTCGTGGTGGTGCGCTGCATGCACCGCGGCACCATCTTCAGCCGCTGCGTCTATATCTGGGTCGACAAAGATTTTGCGATGGCGCGCGGTCACTTCCAGGGCTACCCCAAGAAGATCGGCAGCATTTGGATGACCCGCCCCGTCACCATCGGCAAGGCCGGTCCACGTGTAGCCCCGGGGGGTCGCTTCGCCGGAACGGTGAGCTACCACGATCGCCGCATCGTCGACGCCCACATCACCCTGCGCGGGCCGAGCGATGGCAACGGCTTCGTGAACGGCCACCCGATGATCCACTCGCGCTTCATGCCCGCGATCGAGGCCGATGGGTCCGACAGCTTCCACGAACTGGTTCGCATGGGCGGCGTCGACGTCGAGCTCGGCCAGGCATGGAGCGGCGACGCCGAGCTCGAACTGCTGGCGTCCCCGGTCGAAGAGCTCAGCCGGCTCACGGTGCGCGACGTGATCGGGGGCTACTGGCGCTCGGTGGGCACCACGTTCGCCGGTGGTGCCTTCGTCGAGACGGTCGATGGCGCGCGGCCGTGAGTAGCGGCCCCGATCTCGATGGCGACCTCGGCCCGGCCGATGCCGACATCACCGATCCCGACACGTTCGTGAACGGCGTACCGCACGCCACGTTCAAGCGGCTCCGCGACCACGATCCTGTGAGTTGGTGGAACGAGCACGAGTCCACTTCCGGCCAGCAGGGCTCAGGCTTCTGGGCGGTCAC
>JAYTNH010000441.1:0-3666 GCA_043748395.1 Ilumatobacteraceae bacterium
CAGGCGGCTCGGGTGAGCGACCGCACTGCGTTCTTCACCACCGAGGTCAACGAGGAGAGTGATCGACGCACCGGCGTGCTCGTCGAGTTCGGTCGCACCACCAAGATGTTCTCCAACCCGTCGGATGAGCGCACCGAGGCATATGTGACGGGAAGGTTCGGATGATGAACGAGCTCCGAAAGGGTTTCCACCACGACCTCGCTGCAGCACGCGACGAGCTGGTGCGGCTCGCCGCAACGGTCACCGAGCTGATCCCACGAGGCACCGCTGTGCTGCTCGACGGTGACCTCGAGGGAGCCGACTACATCATTCGGGGTGACGACGAGATCGACGCCCGCTCACTCGACCTCGAGGAGGCCTGCTACAAGATCCTCGCCCTGCAGGCCCCGGTCGCGACCGACCTCCGCCAGGTCGTGGCACTGCTCAAGATGATCGCCGAGGTCGAACGCTCTGCCGACCTGGTGTGCAACATCTGCAAGGCCGCGAGGCGCATCTACGGCCACGAGCTCGACCCGAAGCTGCGCGGCATTATCAGCCGTATGAGCGAACAGGCAGTGCAGCTCTACACGTCGGCCATCGAGTCGTTCGTCGAGAACGACGCGGCCAAGGCGGCAGCGATCGACGACATGGATTCGTTTCTCGACAGCCTGCAGCGCCAGTTCGTCCAGGCGATCTTCGAGAGCCACGCGGCCGGTCGCATCGATCTGCAGGTTGCCGTGCAACTCGCCGTCGTCGCGCGGTTCTACGAACGCATCGGCGACCATGCGGTGAACATCGGCGAACGCGTGCGCTACGTGGTCACCGGCTGGCTCCCCGAGCACAAGGGTGCGGCGCGCTACCGGCAGCGAACTGATGAAACGGGCGAGATCCCGGTGATCAGGCTGGCTAACGTCACCGACGCCGACGCCGGTGTTGGCGACGGCGACGAGTGAGCCTGTTCCGTCGCGACAACGCTCCGCGAGGCGACAACGAGCTCGAACGAGTCGGTGAGCAGTTGGCCGCAGCGAACGCGGATCTCCAACGCCTGCGCCGAGCGTTCGACGCGCTGCCGATGGGCGTAGTGCTGGCGGATGAGGATGGCACACCACAGATCAGCAACGCTGCAGCACGTCGATACACCGGCCACGCCAGCGTGCTCGTCGCCGAGGCGATCGAACGCCTGCTCCACACGGCGGTCGCCGGCTCACCGTGTACGCAGGTAGTCGAGTTCTACGGACCACCCAAGCGGCTGATCAGCGTGAGCGCCATTCCCCTCGCTGAAGGTGGAGCACTGGCGACCACCGAGGATGTGAGCGAACGGGCCCGCCTCGATGCGGTGCGCACCGACTTCGTGGCCAACATCAGCCACGAACTGAAGACACCCGTGGGTGCGCTCGCAGTTCTGGCCGAGGCGCTGGCCGGTCACGACGACCTCGCGGTGATGCGACAGTTGTCAGACAAGATGGTCGACGAGGCGCACCGTGCGGCGAGCACCATCGACGACCTGCTCGAGTTGTCGCGCATCGAGCTGGGCGGAGCGGCGCTGGTCGACAGTGTCGAGATGGGCCTGGTGATTGCCGAGGCGATCGGACGTTGCCGGCTCGCCGCCGATCGTAACGACATCAGCATTCAGGTCGACCAACCCAAACCGCCCACGGTGCATGGCGACAGCCGTCAACTCGTGTCGGCACTGACGAACCTGCTCGACAACGCCATCAAGTACAGCGACCCTGGCTCCGTTGTGTCGATCGACGTGCGTACGACCGATGCCTGGGTCACCATCGAGGTGAGTGATCACGGTGTGGGAATTCCGGCACGCGACCTCGATCGAGTCTTCGAACGGTTCTATCGGGTCGACCGCGCCCGGAGCCGCGACACCGGAGGCACCGGTTTGGGTCTTGCCATCGTGCGTCACGTTGCCACCAATCACGGAGGCGACGTGACGGTGAAGTCGCACGAGGGGGAAGGTTCCACGTTCACCCTGCGCATCCCATCCGGCATCACTCCATCTGGCATCACTCCATCTGGCATCACTGCATCTGGCATCACTGGAGATCACACATGACATCGTCGAACACGAACCCAGTGGTACTGGTGGTCGAGGACGAGAGCAGCTTTGTCGAGGCTCTTCGCATTGGTCTCACCCGCGAAGGCTTTCGAGTAGAGGTCGCGACCGACGGTGTCGAGGCGCTCCGACAATTCGACATCGTGAAGCCCGACATCGTGCTGCTCGACGTGATGTTGCCCAAGCTGAGCGGCATCGATGTGTGCAGACAGATCCGTCGACACAGCCAGGTACCCATCGTGATGGTCACGGCGAAGGGCGCCGAGATAGACACCGTGGTGGGCCTCGAGGTGGGTGCCGACGACTACGTCACCAAGCCCTACCGCATTCGCGAACTCGTGGCCCGCATGCGCGCCGTGCTGCGGCGCATGCCGGCCAAAGAAGAGTCGTCGCCCGCGCACGACGCGCTCACGGTGGGTGAGGTCTCCCTTGACGCCGACGAGCATCGTGTCTGTGTCGATGGAACCGAGTTGTCAATGCCCCTGAAGGAGTTCGAACTGCTCCACCTGCTGCTCGCCAACGCCGGACGAGTGCTCACCCGCGACACGCTCATCGACCGCGTGTGGGGCAGCGACTATGTGGGTGATACCAAGACGCTCGATGTGCACGTGAAGCGGCTTCGGGCGAAACTCGAGCCCGATCCTGCCAACCCCACTCGCATTGTGACCATCCGTGGCCTCGGCTACAAGTACGAGCGCCCGAAGCGCTGATCGCATCCCCATCACCCGGCGCCCACGTCGTACGATGCCGGTGTGAGCGGCCCCCCCGAGACCTCCAGCAGCCGCGGGGGTCGCCGACCCGCCGATCGGTCGAACGGTCGAACAGGCAGCCGTTCGCCGGTGCGCGTGGGGCCCCGCCCGCCAGTGCTTCCCTTCCGTCGCATGGCGCGCACACATGCGCTGATGGTTGCCGGCGACGTCGCCATGTTCGCAGCGTTGTCGGGCTCGGTGTTGTTCAGCCTCAGCCCCGATGCACAGCGGCCAAAGGTGTTGCTCTACCTGCTCGTATCGGTCGCACCATTCGCCGTGGTGGCACCACTCATCGGCCCCACCATCGACCGCATCCCGGGTGGCCGCCGATTCGTGATGCAGCTCACGGGTGTCTTGCGAGCCTTGCTGTACCTGGTGATGGCGTTCCATGTCGACGACCTGTTGTTGTATCCGCTGGTGTTCGGCGTGATGGTGCTGTCGAAGACCTACACGGTGTCGAAGTCGGCGTTGGTGCCGTCGGTGGTGCACACCGAGACCG
The DNA here is from genome assembly GCA_043748395.1 of Ilumatobacteraceae bacterium. GTDB lineage: Bacteria > Actinomycetota > Acidimicrobiia > Acidimicrobiales > Ilumatobacteraceae > JAYTNH01. Next base: position 3,293 of record JAYTNH010000441.1, read on the forward strand.
AGTTGGTCGAGGCCAACTCGAAGCTCGGGCTCATCTCGGGCGTGGTGGGAGCGGTGGTGTTCGGCCCACTCGTCGGCCTCGGCAAGCTGCACGCCGGCTTGGCCCTTGTGCCCGGCGCGTTGTTCTTTGTGGCGGCCACGATCTCGGCCAAGCGATTGCCGCGCGATGCGGTCGCCACCAGGCCGGTCGAGACTGAAGAACGCCAAGAGCTCCACTCGGCCAACATCGTGTTGGGCACCGGGGCAATGGCGCTCATCAGGGCGGCCCTCGGCTTCATGTTCTTCCATCTGTTCTTCTGGCTCAACGAGGACTATGGCCTTGCCGCATTCGGTCTCGCTGCGGCCGCAAGCACTGCCGGATCCATGCTCGGGAAC
>JAYTNH010000442.1:0-2317 GCA_043748395.1 Ilumatobacteraceae bacterium
CCTAGTCGCCGCTGCGAGGCAACCCTGGCGAGATCTTGCACGGCCTGCAACGTGGTGCCGCGAGGCCCGACGAGCAGTCCGAGATTGTCACCCTGCACGCGAACCTCGAGGTCATCACCCTCAGAGCTCAGTTCAGCTACGCCTTCGAGACCGAACGCGCCCACCAGATCTTGCATGAACTGCCTGGCCTGTTCGCCTACTTGTGCTGCGTCCACGATGTTCTCCTTCTGACCGCCCTCGCGGTTGGATGCTGGCCTGGGCTCGCGGGGAGCGGACTCGCGGGGAACCGTTTCACGGGGAGCCGGCTCTCGGGGTGTGGCAGTGGTTGCCCGCGGGGCGCGGGGCTTACGTGGCTTGGGTGTAGTCGCAGCAACGGTGTCGTCGCCCTCGGCATCTGTCGCGGTAGCGTCACCCGTGGCAGCGGCCTTGTCGGGCTTGGCACGCTTGCGGTCACGGCGATCGAGCTTCTGACGCACCTGAGCAGGGCGAACGCGAGCGCGAACACGAGCTTCACCCCGTGTACGGCCGAACAGCCCGGCTCGGGGTTCTTCGACGATCTCGAACTCGGCATCGTCTTCGGCGACCCCGAGTTGATCGAGGGCGAGATCTTTGGCTTCTTGCACCGTACGCGCGGTGGTTTCGACCCATTCCATGGTTGTGCGACCTACTTCTTCTTCGGGTGACGAGTGTTGGTGGGACGCGCCGCTTTGCCAGACGACGGTGGGCGAGTGGCCCGACCGGTTGACGTGGGACGACCCTTGGGGGGAGTAACGCGCTTGCTGGACGACGCGGCCGGCTTCTTGCCTGCCGGTTGCTGCTTCGCCGAGGCCACCTCACGGCGAGCGGAAGCGAACAGACCGCCGCCGCCGCCATCTTTCTTGGCGATCTCTCGGGCCTTCTCACCTGCAGCCATCGCTTGGCGGCCCAGTGATTGATCGCCCTTGTAGAACTTGTGTGTGATGTAGTACTGCAGCGCAATGCGGAACACCGCTTGCGCCATGTAGTAGATCACCAGGCCGGTGACGTAGAAGACCAAGAAGACCGCGAACACCACCGGCAGGTACTGCATGATCTTCTGCTGCGTGGGCGAGATCGAGGGCGAAATCGTCGCTCGAGCTGCCACCATCTTTTGCTGGATGTAGTACAAACCGCCGAGGGCGACCACGATTGCGGCATAGATCAGACCCTTGCCGAAGCTCTCGCCCATCACCGATGCGGGGGTTTGCGACAGATCGAGACCCCACGACAGCATTTCGCGCTTGCCCACCAACGACTTGTACAACTCCGACGATTTCGAGATGTACTGCGGCAAGAACGTACCGTCGACCCCCCGATCGGTCAGCCCCCGCAAGACCTGGAACATGATGATGAACACAGGCATTTGCAGCAGCAGTGGGAAGCACGATGCCAAGGGATTGACCTTGTGCTCCTGGTAGAGCTTCATCATCTCTTCGTTGAGCTTCTGCCGGTCGCCCCGGTGCTCGTTCTGCAAGCGGCGCATCTCGGGCTGCAACTTCTGCATCTCGAGCATGCCTTTGGTGCTCTTGAGCACCAAAGGCGCAGTGATCAGCATGACGATGAGGGCGATCATCGAGATGGAGATGATGTAGTCGTGGGTGAAGCTGTAGAACCACGCCAGCAGTGCGGCGGGCCATTCGAACAAACCGGCAATCATCGAGATGTCCTTTGCGGGTGAGTATGCGATTGTGGATGAACCTCAGGAACGGGGTCGAATCCCGACGGCCCAAATGGTCGACAGCGCAAAAACCTACGCACAGTGAGCCATAGGCCACGCCGAGTGCCGTGAACGTCGAGGGCCTCGAGGGCATACGCCGAACACGATGGTGTGAAGCGGCACGGCGATGGCCGGCCCTGCACAGCGCGCTGGTAGCCGACGATCAACCGTTGGAGGCCGCGTTGGAGGCCACGTTGGCCACCGCGTTGGCGACCAGCCGCTGTACGTCGAACGCCAGTTCGTTTGCTGATCGTGACGCGGCGGGGGGCTTGGCGCCCACGAGGTACCAGCCGGGCGGCAGGTCGCTGGTTGCCAGAACGGCGCGCAAACGCCGGCGCAGACGATTGCGCATGACCGCAGGACCGTAGGCGCGGCCGATCGCAAACGCCACCCTCGGCGGCGTGACGATGGGATCGAGAACGTAGGTACACCACAGGACTCCGGCCTGAGCGCGTCGGCCTTCCGAAGAGAGGCGGGCGAACGCGCTGCGCTCTTGGATCCGCCAGATCAAGCCGAGAGGCGATGGCGGCCCTTGTCGCGGCGCGACTTGAGGACGAGCCGGCCGGCACGGGTGCTCATGCG
>JAYTNH010000443.1:0-11501 GCA_043748395.1 Ilumatobacteraceae bacterium
CAGCGTGCGCTCGCGCGGTTCGTTGCCGACGGGGCGCAGGCCGTCGTGATGGAGGTTTCGTCGCACGCCATGGCGTTGCATCGTGTCGAGGGTTGCCACTTCGACGTGTCCGTGTTCACCAACCTCGGACGCGATCACCTCGATCTGCACGGCACCACAGAGCGATACTTCGCGGCGAAGGCGGCGCTGTTCGCCCCGAGCCTGACCGACTGCGGGGTCGTGAACGCCGATGACACACACGGCCAGCTACTGCTCGATGCAGCGCCCATACCAATGACGGCGTTCGATCTGGGAGACGTCACCGACGTCGACGTATCGACGACGTCACACTCGTACATGTGGCGCGGCGTACGCGTCCGCGTTGGCATTGGCGGCCGGTTCAACGTGATGAACAGCCTTGCTGCTGCTACGGCGTGCGCCGAGCTTGGCGTTGCGGTGCATGACATCGCCGTGGGCCTCGCATCTGCCCCACCGGTTCCCGGACGCTTCGAGCCGATCGATGCCGGCCAACCGTTCGACGTGATCGTCGACTTTGCCCACACCCCCGATGGTCTACGCGAGGCGCTCGACGCGGCAAGGGCCGCCACACGCTCGGGTCGAGTGATCGTGGTGTTCGGTTGTGGTGGCGATCGCGATCGCGAGAAGCGCCCTGCCATGGGGGGCGTGGCAGCCGAGTCGGCCGACTTGGTGTTCGTGACATCCGACAATCCACGCTCTGAAGATCCGCTCGCAATCATTGATGCCATCGTTGCGGGGGTGCCCGCGCACTACCGTCGACGATTAGTGATCGAACCTGACCGCCGCCAGTCGTTCGTCGCCGCCTTTGGCGCGGCGCGCATTGGCGACGTCGTGGTGATCGCCGGCAAAGGACACGAGATCACCCAAACCGTGGCCGGAGTGGTGAGCCCGTTCGACGATCGAGCGGTGGCTCGCGAGTTGCTCGGCCATGCGCTCGGCCCGCATTCGTTGGGAGACCAATCATGATCGCCGTCATGGTTGCAGGCTCGATCGCCATGATCGTCTCGCTCGTCTGTACCCGCTATCTCATCGTGTACTTCAGCGCACGCGGGCAGGGCCAACCGATACTCGGCAAGGAGGACCACGGCCCCGAGCATCACCTTCCCAAACAAGGCACGCCCACCATGGGTGGCATGGCGATCGTCGTGGCTGCGCTGGCCGGCTGGCTCGTCGCTCATCTACGACGCGGACTGGTCTTCTCCGATCAGGCGCTCATCATCTGGGTCGGCGTGCTCGTGATGGCTGCCATGGGCTTCCTCGACGACTACATCAAGGTGCGCAGATCGCACAATCGAGGAATCTTCTGGAAGAAGAAGAGCTACATCACCTTGGCGCTGTCGATGGGTATCGCCTGGTGGCTCGTCGCCGAGACAGGGGTCAGCGAGACCATCTCGTTCACCCGATCAACCTGGCCGGGTTGGCACGTGCACTGGACCATCTGGGTGGTCTTCGCAGGCCTCATCATCTGGGCAACCACCAATGCGGTGAACGTCACCGACGGCCTCGACGGCCTCGCCGGCGGCTCCGCTCTGATGGGCTTCTTGGCCTTCACGATCATCGCTTACTGGGCGTTCCGTAACCCGCAGGTGTACGGCACCGTGGTGAACCCACTCGACCTTGCGGTGCTGGCGGCAGCGTTTGCCGGGGCGTGCGGAGGGTTCTTGTGGTTCAACGCCGCTCCAGCGCGCATCTTCATGGGCGATGTAGGCGCACTCGGCATCGGCGCGTCGTTGGCGTTGTTGGCCCTCACCACCAACACCCAGTTGCTGCTCGTGCTCATCTGCGGCATCAACGTGATCGAGGCGGGCTCGGTTGCAGTGCAGATGGGGGTGTTCAAGGCGTCAGGTCGGCGCAAGCGCCTGTTCCGAATGTCGCCCATCCACCACCACTTCGAGCTGCTCGGTTGGCCAGAGACCACTGTGATCATCCGGTTCTGGTTGATCAGCGGCATTTGCGTCGCCTCGGCGCTGGCCATCTTCATCGGCGACTTCACACGGCTCGAGCTCGGGCGATGACGAGGGCTCTCATCTACGGAATTGGCTTGGCCGGAGACGCTGTGGCCAAGGCGCTGCACCGACGCGGCTTTCAGCTGATCGTCGCCGACGACTCGCCGACCGACGAGAAGCGCAATTTGGCCGGGTCAGTCGGTGCCGAGCTCGTCGAGTGTCCGTCGCAGCGGGCGATCGCAGCGCTGGTCGGTGCCGCCGACATGGTGTGCCCTGCTCCTGGTGTGTCCGAGTCGCATGCAGTCATTCGGGCAGCCATCGCGGCCGGTGTACCCATCCGTACCGAGATCGATCTGGCCTACGAGTTCGAACAGCAGCGGCCAGGGGGCCCACGGCCCATGCTTGCGGTCACCGGAACCGACGGCAAGACCACCACGACGCTGCTCGCGGCCGCAATGGTTGCCGCTTCGGGGAAGCGTGTTGCTGCAGTCGGCAACACCGAGGTTCCGCTGATCGGTGCGCTCGACACTGACGCCGAAGTGTTCGTGGTGGAGTGCAGCAGCTTTCGGCTCAACTGGCTGCAGCACTTCCGGGCCGAGGCCGCGGTGTGGCTCAACCTCGCTCCCGACCATCAGAACTGGCACGAATCCATGCCGGCATACGTGGCTGCAAAGGCGCGCCTGTGGGCCCACCGTCGCGCCACCGATGTGGCAATCGGTTTCGCCGCCGACCCTGTGGTGTTGCAACACCTTCGCGCTGTGGGTGGCATCACCCGAACATTCGGAACATCCGATGCCGACTATCGCCAGATCGGGACCGATCTGTGCGGGCCGCGCGGATGCATCGCGCCGATCTCGGCCATGCGCAGGGCGCTGCCCCATGACATCACCAACGCACTCGCCGCGGCCGCGTTGGTACTCGAGACCGACCTCGCTGCTGCGCCTGCCATCGAGCATGCGCTCAGCGAGTTCGTCCATCCGTCACATCGCATCGAACCACTTGGCTCTCACGACGGTGTTGCCTGGTACAACGACTCGAAGGCCACCACGCCGCACGCTGCCATCACCGCTCTGCGCAGCTTTGATCGCGTCGTGTTGCTGGCCGGCGGTCGCAACAAGGGGCTCGATCTCGCCGGGCTCGCCACCGAGCACCAGCGAGTGGTCGCCGTCGTCGCGCTGGGCGAGTCGGCCGCCGACATCGTCTCGGCGTTTGCGCCCTGGTGCCCCGTGGCCACAGCCACCGACATGGCGCACGCGGTCGAGTTGGCAGCGAGCATGGCGTCACCCGGCGACACGGTGTTGTTGTCTCCTGCGTGCGCCAGCTTCGACTGGTACGAATCGGGGGGCTACCCGGCCAGAGGAGACGACTTCAAGCGGTTGGTGGCGAAGCACTTCTCGGCGTCGGTAGCGAATGCTGTTCTCGCCGGTTTACACGGCACTCGCTCGAAGGGCAGCGGTTCATGAGTTCTTCTTCCATGCTCATCGGCGATCGGCGGCGGGCCGCGCTCGAACGTGCCGAATCCATTCGGCGACACCCCACTCGCCGTCCGGTCTCGCGACCGGCCACGCCTCCGCCACCTGCGTTCTATGTGCTCAGCGCGCTGGTGGCGGTGTTCGTGCTGCTCGGGCTCGTGATGGTGATGTCGGCCACGTCGATCAGCCAGTTCCACCAGGGCCACTCACCATGGCGCCTGTTCAACCGCCAACTGCTCTGGGCCTCGTTCGGTGTTGTCGGTTTGTGGGCGGGGCTCAAGGTGCCACTGCGTGTGTGGCGAAAGCTCGTCACTCCCGCGTTGGGTTTGGCCTACGTGCTCATGTTGTTGCCGTTCGTTCCGGCGGTCGGCATACAGGTGAACGGTGCGCGTTCATGGGTTGCGGTCGGTTCGTTGTCGTTCCAGCCGTCCGAGTTCTTGAAGCTGGCAGTGTTGCTCTACTGCGCCAATCTGCTGGCGAAGCGCCGCGCCGAGATGCACGATCCTCACCGCACGCTCGTTCCTGTGCTGGTTGTCGCTGTGATCGCCGCTGGGCTGTGTTTGCTACAGGGCGACCTCGGCTCGGCCATCGTGCTCGGCGCCATCGTGTTCGTCGTGGCATTCATCGCCGGTGCCCCGTTGTTCCCCATGACCATCGGCGGCATCGGGGGTGCGGGCGGTGCTGCAATGTTCGTGCTGTCGAGCCCTCGTCGCGTCGACCGATTTACTGCCTTCGCCGACATCGCCGCGAACAAGGACCACCTCAGCTATCAGACGTACCAGGCCATGATCGCCATGGCCCAAGGGGGCATCCGGGGCGAGGGAGTGGGTCGCGGGGCGAACAAGCTCGGCGAGTTCTTGCCGTTGGCGCACAGCGACTTCATCTTCGCCGTCATTGCCGAAGAGTTGGGCATGGTTGGCGTTGTCGCGGTGCTGGGCGGGTTCATGGTGCTCGCGTATTCAGGTATTCAGGTGGCGCTGGCCACCACTCACGATCCGTTCGGTCAACTTGTGGCCGGTGGCATTGTGAGTTGGCTCGCGGTACAGGCGCTGATCAACGTCGGCGGGGTCACGGGCATGATGCCGGTCACCGGTCTCACACTGCCGTTCTTCTCGGCGGGCGGTAGCTCGCTGTTCGTCACCATGGCGGCGGCCGGACTGCTACTGAACGTCGCCCGCAACGTGCGATGACGCAGTCAGGCGTGTTCGCGGTGGTCACCGGCGGAGGCACCTCAGGGCATGTGCTGCCGGCACTGGCAATTGCCGATGGGCTGGTCGAGGCTGGGCATGCGGCCGACTCGATCCACTACGTGGGCACCACTCGGGGGGTCGAGCGGACGTTGCTTGCCCCCACCGGATATGCCCACACACTGCTCGATGTGGTTGGTCTGCAGCGCAGCTTGTCGCCGCGCAACGTGCTGTTTGCGCCAAAGCTGCTCGTCGCCGTCGTTCGGGCCTGGCGACTTCTCGGTCGACTGCGTCCCAGGGTTGTGGTGAACGTGGGTGGTTACGCCAGCTTCCCGGCGTCGTTCGCCGCGGCACTACGTCGCATACCCGTGGTGGTGGTCAGTTACGACCGGCGACCTGGCCTCGTGTCGAAGCTGATGGCCAGAGGCGCAACGGCCGTCGCTGTGGCATTTGAGGGATCATCGCTGAAGCAGGCACAGGTCACCGGAGCACCTGTTCGGCGCGAGATCGTCGATATCGATCGGGACCGCGATCGTGATCAGGCTCGCGCCGAACTCGGGCTTCCACTCGATCGATTCGTCGTCGCGGTGTGCTGCGGATCGCTCGGCGCGCAGGCTGTGAACGATGCCGTGGTCGAGGCAGTCGGCCGACTGCACGATCGCACGGATCTGGCGTTTTATCACGTGGTGGGCGACCGCAATCTGGCCCAAGCCGCGCCCGATCGCGATGGCGAGCACGGCATCCTGTATCGCGTGATCGGGTACGAACATCGCATGGCCAAGTTGTATTGCGCCACCGATCTCATGATCACTCGAGGCGGCGCCGGAACCATTGCCGAGCTCGCCACAGCCGGCGTTCCGGCCATCATGGTGCCGTGGCCCGGGGCGGCCGAGAACCACCAGGTCCTCAACGCGCGCATGCTGTCCGATGTCGGTGCAGGCGTGCTGCTCGAGCAGGCCGCGCTCAACACCACGCGGTTAATCGACGAGATCGAGCGGCTCCGGTCGGCACCCCTTGCGCTTGCAGCCATTGCCGCGTCCGCCTACGCCGCGGGTGCCATTCACCGCAGCGGCAAGCTCGTTGCGCTCATCGAGCGAGTTGCAGCATGACCGCCCTCATGCCACCAGCACCGGTCGATCTTGCCCAGCCTCAACGCCTGCACGTCGTAGGCGTCGGTGGGCCGGGAATGAGCGCGATCGCCATCGTGCTCGCCGAGATGGGGCACGAGGTCAGCGGAAGCGACATCCGCGACCGACCGGTGCTCGACCGCGTCCGTGCCGCCGGCGTCACTGTCAACGTTGGTCACGACCGCAGTGTGGTCGAGGGATGCTCAGCGATCACCGCCTCTACCGCGGTGCCCGAACGAAACATCGAACTCGTAGCAGCTCGCGAGAGAGGCATCACCGTGCTGCGTCGCGCCGGCATGCTTGCGTCGATCTGTGCGATGGCCCGCTCGCTCGGTGTCGCCGGCACACATGGCAAGACCACCACGACCTCCATGCTCATGCTCATCCTTGCCGAGGCCGCGCTCAGGCCGAGCTTCGTTGTCGGTGGAGACGTCACGGACATGGGCACCGGCGCGCAGTGGACGGGCGGCGAGTGGTTGGTCGTCGAAGCGGACGAGAGTGATGGCACGCATGTTGAGCTGCCGCTGTACGGCACCATCCTCACCAACGTCGAGGTCGACCACCTCGATCACTACGGCTCGTTCGAAGGCATCGTCGACGGCTTCGACCGCTACCTCTCCCAAACCCCTGGTCCGAAGGTGCTCTGCATCGACGACCCCGTGTGTGCGTTGTTGGCGGCACGGCACGACGCCATCACGTACGGCACAAGTGAGGGGGCGTACTTCCGTGCGGTCAACGTGCGCGCCCACAGCGGTGCATCCAGGTTCGATGTGGTGCGCGCTGGTGAGCGGTTGGGCGAAGTCAACCTGCCACTACGCGGCACGTTCAACGTGCGCAACGCAACTGCCGCGTTGGCAATGGCAATGTCGATCGGCGTCTCGTTCGTCGATGCTGCCAACTCGCTCGCCAGGTTCGGCGGGGTGGCGCGCCGTTTCGACATTCGCGGCTACGACGACGGCGCCACGTTGGTCGACGACTACGCACACCTCCCTGGCGAGATCGCGGCGACGCTCGGCGGTGCCCGTCACAGCGGCGACGGCTGGCAGCGCGTAGTGGCCGTGTTCCAACCCAACCGCTTCAACCGCATGGCAGTCATGTGGGCCGACTATCGCGACGCGTTCGTCGACGCCGATCTGGTAGTGCTCACCGAGATCTATCCGTCGGGCACGACACCGATTCCTGGCGTCTCGGGCAAGTTGGTGGTCAACGCTGTGCTCGATGCTCACCCTACGGCACATGTGGTGTGGCTGCCCCGGCGTGACGACCTCATCGACTACCTCGCGCGTCAGCTCCGGCAGGGCGATGTGTGCATCTCGATGGGATGCGGCGACGTCGCCTCGCTTCCCGACGAGGTGATGGTGCGTCGAGGCGAACTGCGGGTGATCGCGTGACTCTGCCTTCCGACGCCGAGCGACGCGCATTCGTGCGGTTGCAGCACTTCGCCGTGGTCAACGAGGTGTTGGCGCCGTACACCACGTACCGAGTGGGTGGGCCGGCAGCGTTGTTCGCCACGCCACGCAGACTCGACGACCTAGCGCTCGTTGCCGACGTTGCCGCCGAGGCCGGGCTCCCGGTGCTCGTGATCGGTCGTGGGTCGAATCTGTTGGTAGCCGACGACGGCTATCGCGGGATTGCAGTTTCGTTGCAAGGGTTGTCCGACCACGTCGAGATCGCCGGCAACGTGGTCACCGCCGCGGCTTGCGTGGCGTTGCCCGTGTTGGCCCGTCGAACCGCCGCAGCAGGCCTTGCCGGCTTCGAATGGGCGGTCGGTGTGCCTGGCTCGGTGGGCGGTGCGGTGCGGATGAATGCCGGGGGCCACGGTTCCGACATGGCGGCCTCGCTGTCAGCGGCGCACCTGTTCGACTTGCGCACCGGAGCGCGAGCCTGGGTGTGTACACCAGCACTCGGCCTACGCTTTCGGGGGTCGAGCATTGCCGCACATCAAGTAGTGCTCGAAGCTCGACTGACCCTTCAGCCTGGCGATGTCGACACGTCCGAGGAGCTGATCTCCGAGATCGTCCGCTGGCGGCGTGAGCACCAGCCGGGCGGCCAGAACGCCGGTTCCGTGTTCGTGAACCCCATCCCGGGTGAACTTGCTGCTGCCGAGTTGATCGATCGTCTCGGTCTTCGCGGGTTTCGTATCGGTACGGCGCACGTGTCCGAGAAGCACGCGAACTTCATTCAGTGCGATGTCGGCGGTCGCGCGAGCGACGTGCGTGCGGTGATGGAGCACGTTCGGTCGCGTGTGCAGGCCGAAACCGGGCACCTGCTGCGTAGCGAAGTGCGGCTCGTGGGGTTCGCGGATGTGGCCGAGAGCGATGAGGCTGGGGTGCAGATATGACTGATCCGCACCTTGCATCGTCCGACGACGTACCCGACGTGGTGCTCGAAGAGTTGATGGCCGCGTTCGACTCAGACCAATCGGGTCAGCCGCAGTACGACTTCGACGATCCGTCCATCGATCGTCTCCTGGGTCTGGGTGACGACGATCTTCTCGACGACGATCTTCTCGACGAGGTCGAGCCCGATCGCGATGGCGTTGAAGCGCGCCGAGAACCGACCCTCATTCGCATCGGCGGCGACGAGTCATCCGACGACGACATCGGCGAGCGCTCCACCATCGTGATCTCCGATCTCGATGACGGAGAAGTGATCGACCTCAAGGCCCAACGAGCCGGCGGGTCGATCGATCCGCGGTTGCGCGCGCGACGCATCGCAGTGCGACGCGCCGAAGGTCGTCGGCGACTCGTGTGGGTGGCGGCGATTGCAGTGGTCGTGCTGGTGGCTGTTGGTGCCGTGGCCGTGTTGGCATCGTCGTGGTTTGCCGTCACGACGGTCGACGTCGAAGGCGCGGTGTACACCGACCCGGCAATCCTGCAGGGGGTGATCGACGACATGATGGGCGAACCGGTGTTGTTGGTCGACACCAAAGAGGCCGAGAAGCGACTCGAACAGGTGCCCTGGGTCGAATCGGCCAAGGTGTCCACCGAGTTCCCGCACCGTGTGGTCATTCAGATCCGTGAACGCACGCCCATCGCTACCTTTCAGGGCACCGACGCTGCGTTTCGAGTGATCGATCGCGACGGTCGCGTGCTCGATGTCATCACTGCAGGCCAGCCCATCGCGTACATGCTGATCACGGGCACCAACCCCGATACCGACCAGGGACTGTTCGCCGGTGCCCCATATGCGGCCGCGGCGCAGTTGGTCATTGCCCTTCCCCCCGAGGTCAGAGCGCTCACCGAATCGGTAGGAGTTGACGCATCAACAGGTGACCTCTCGCTCCGCTTTTCCAGTGGCATCGACGTCAGCCTCGGGGCCTCGGCCAACATGCCCGAGAAACTTGCCCGCCTGCTGCAGAAGGTTCGCGACGGACTCGAGGGCATCGTGCGCATCGACGTCACGACCACCGAGGTGTCGGTGACCAACGGATAAAGGTGGCTGTGGCCGACGTTCCACCGATTTTGTGTGCAAACGTGCGAGACTGTAGGCCCACAGTGTCGGGCCAGTCGGTCTGACCTGGCTGAACGCTACGATCGCAAGATCGCCACACGAGATCGCTCACGATGAACCCACTTGCACAGCACTTTCAATTCGCCACAACTCCACGGAGGTCCTTCTGATGGCCGGCGTTCCCCAGAACTATCTTGCCATCATCAAGGTGATCGGCGTGGGCGGTGGCGGCGTCAACGCTGTCAACCGAATGATCGACGCCGGTCTGAAGGGCGTTGAGTTCATTGCCGTCAACACCGATGCTCAGGCGTTGCTCATGAGCGATGCCGACGTCAAGCTCGACATCGGACGCGACCTCACCCGAGGCCTCGGTGCCGGCAGCGATCCCGATGTCGGTCGCAATGCTGCCGAGACGCACCGCGAAGAAATCGAAGAGGTCATCAAGGGCGCCGACATGGTGTTCATCACGGCGGGCGAAGGCGGCGGAACCGGTACCGGTGCCGCACCCGTCATCGCTGAGGTGGCGCGCAGCATGAACGCGCTCACCATCGGTGTGGTCACGCGTCCGTTCAGCTTCGAGGGTCGTCGTCGCGCGGTGCAGGCCGATGCAGGCGTGCAACGCCTGAAAGAGAAGGTCGACACGCTCATCGTCATTCCCAACGACCGATTGCTCACGGTCGCCAACGAAAAGACCAGCGTGCTCAACGCGTTCAAGATGGCCGACGAGATCTTGCTGCAGGGCGTGTCGGGCATCACCAATCTCATCACCACGCCAGGGCTCATCAACACCGACTTCGCCGACGTCAAGATGATCCTGTCCAGCGCGGGTTCTGCGCTCATGGGCGTCGGCGTGGCCAGCGGCGAGAACCGGGCCATCATCGCCGCCAAAGCGGCCATCTCCAGCCCGCTCCTCGAGGCCGCCATCGATGGCGCGCGGGGCATCCTGCTCAATATCACCGGTCCGTCGGGCATGGGTCTGTTCGAGATGAACGCTGCTGCCGAGATCATCCACGGTGTCGCTCACCAAGACGCGAACATCATCTTCGGCACGGTCATCGACGACGAGATGGGCGACGAGGTGAAGGTCACCGTCATCGCCGCCGGGTTCGACCGTTGGGATACCGGCAGCACACCAGTCGTGGCCAGTACCCCGGCCGAGCCCAAGCCAACCGCCACGCTGAAAGATCTATTCGCCGACGACCCCGCCGACCCGTTGGGCGACGACGACGACGAGTTCGACGTGCCGTCGTTCTTGAAGTGAAGGCGCCCGTCGCGATTCGGACGTCGCTAGGCGGCTGAGTGAGATTGCCGGGGGAGTGGTTCTCCCGAATCGCACTCGGGCCGAACGCCGTCGCGAGGTCATCACCGTGAGGCGCATCGCGTCGTGAGTGACTTCGATCTGCAGGTTGCCGAGCGCCTTGCCATCGTGCAGGGGCGCATCGACAGCGCCGGAGGTAGGTCGGTCGAGGTTGTGGCCGTCACCAAGACCTGGGGCGTCGAAGCGGTTCACGCGGCTGTGCGCGCCGGATGCCACTCAATCGGTGAGAGCTACGCGCAGGAGATGGTCGCCAAACTTGCCGATGAGTCGCCGCGTCGCTATCAGGTGCGGTTCATCGGTCGCTTGCAAACCAACAAGGTGCGGGCTCTGGTGGGTCTCGTCGACGTCTTCGAGACAGTCGATCGTGAGTCGCTCATCGTCGAACTGGCGCGCCGCGCCCCGTCGAGCCGTGTGTTGATTCAAGTTGCGACACTCGATGAGCCAGGCAAAGGTGGGTGCCCGCTCGATCACGTCGATCACATCGTCGACGTGGCGCTGGCCGCCGGCTTGGCTGTCGAGGGCCTCATGACCGTCGGCCCGACCGAGGGAGGCGCGGAGGCGGCGCGCCCCGGGTTTCGGGCCGTCCGTCGCGCTGTCGACCGCCTCGGACTCGACGTCTGTTCGATGGGAATGTCGGCCGATCTCGAGGTCGCGGTGCAGGAGGGTTCCACCGAGGTTCGCATGGGAAGCGCACTCTTCGGCTCCCGTCCTCGTCGTCAGTGACACGATGCGGTATCGTTCACCGTCAGGAACGGAGCAGGAATGGCGATTTTCAAGAAGGCGATGGACTACCTCGGGCTCGGACCCGACGATGCCTACGACGATTACGAGCCCGCGCCCGAGCCCGACCGCCCGATCAGAGCGCAGCGCCAGCAGCGCGAGACCGAGCCAAGAACGGCCCGCGGTCAATCCTACGAGACCGACTACGACAGCCCCGTGCGGGCAGTGCCGGCGCGCCCGTCGTTCCCGTCGCGCGACGG
>JAYTNH010000444.1:0-2997 GCA_043748395.1 Ilumatobacteraceae bacterium
ACATGTACGCCACGGTCGATGGCTTGCAACTGACGGAAGATCGGTTGGCCACCGAAGATGGGCAGCACCTTTGCCGACAGGCCGTGGCCGTAGCGGTACATCGCCTCGCTCACCTGCACCGCCAACTCGCGGGTGGGTACCAGCACGAGCTCGAGCGGGCGCTTGGTTGCCGTGCCCGTGATGAGCTGCAGGATGGGCAGCGCGAACGCCGCGGTCTTGCCGGTGCCCGTGGCCGCCTGGCCAAGCAAGTCGCGGCCCTCGAGCAGCAGCGGAATGGTTTCGCGCTGAATGGGCGTGGGTTCTTCGTAGCCGAGTGCGCTGATCACGCTCAGTAGCTCGGGGCGCAGGCCGAGCTCATCGAAGCCGCCGACCTGGCTATCGAGTTCGACTTCGCCGTGGCCCGCCGGGTCGTCGTGAGCGGCACTATCGTTCGCTTGGCCCTGCTCGTTATTGCTGTCGTCGTTACTGTCGTCGTTACTGTCGTTGTCCATCGGTTGCTCCACTGCGGGGCCATGAAATTCTGGCGTTTCTAGCTATCCCACGATAAGCCGCGCTGCCACGAACCGGCGCGAGGCGTGAAAGACTGTGTTCATGGCAACCACCTTCACTCGTATGGACGAGTCCACCGCCGAACAGTGGGCAGTCATCGGTCGCGAGACAGCGGCCAATCAAGCTCGTGTCGCCGACAGCATTCTGGCCATGCTCCGTTCGCTGGCTTCGGTCACCGACGGCTTCGCCACCGATCAGCTCACCCACTGCTTACAAACGGCCACCTTGGCCGAGCAGGCGGGCGCCGACGAAGAGCTTGTCGTTGCCTCGCTGTGTCACGACGTGGGCAAAGCAGTGAGCGTGCCCAATCACGCCGCCATTGCGGCCGAGATGCTCAAGCCCTACGTGCGGCCCGATGTGTACTGGATGCTCAAGGTGCACCAAGACTTCCAGGGCAAGCACTACTACCACCACTTCGGCGGCAACCCCGATGCCCGCGAGCAGTACGTGGGGCACCCGGCGTTCGACATGACCGCCACCTTCACCGACGACTGGGACCAGGTCGCCTTCGATCCCGACTACCCGACGCTGCCGCTCGAGCACTTCGAACCAATGGTGCGCAGGGTGTTCGGCCGTATGAGCGCGGCCATTCCCACCTCGACCTCTGCCTGATTCTCCTCCGTACTCGACTGGCTCTGGCCGTTCGACTATGACGGAGCTGGTCGCATCCAGCAGGCTGGTGCCATGAGCGAACTGTTGGACGAACTCGATGCCTGGATCGACGCGAACTGGAACCCCGATCTCACGGTCGCCCAGTGGTGGGAACTGCTCGGACCATCGGGCTGGGCTGCGCCGTCACTGCCGACGAACGCGTACGGCAAGAACCTGTCACGATCCGATTCGGTGGCGGTGTCGCGTCGTATCACCGAGAAGGGCGCGCTCGGAGCGCCTGCCGGCCTGGGCATGCTGCTCGCCGCGCCAACCATCGCCGGCTACGGCACGCCCGAGCAGATCGAGCGCTACGTGCTGCCGATCGTCACCGGCCAGCAGGCGTGGTGCCAGCTGTTCAGTGAGCCGGGCGCCGGATCCGACCTCGCCGGTCTGGGCTGCAAGGCGGAGAAGGACGGCGACGAATGGATCATCAACGGTCAGAAGGTGTGGACCTCGGGCGGGCAGATCGCCGACATGGGCATGCTCATCGCCCGCACCAACCCCGAGGCACCCAAGCATCAGGGCATCACCTGGTTCGCGTTCGACATGCATCAGCCCGACACGGTCGATGTTCGTCCGTTGCGCGAGATGACCGGACGCGCGCTGTTCAACGAGGTGTTCCTCAGCGATGCGCGTGTGCCCGACAACGCCATCATCGGCGACGTCAACAACGGCTGGGCGGTTGCCAACGCCACGCTCGCCCACGAACGCAGCGGCTTGGGTGCCGGCGGGCAGGGCGGGGCATCACCGGCCAACGCCGGCACCATCGCCGGTGATCTGACCAAGCGTGCCGGTGACTTCACTCGCCCGGCCCGTTCAGGTGGTGGTGGTGGCGGCGCGATGACTGCGATGTCGCAAACGCTGTTCACCGAGATGGCCAAGAAGTCTGGGCAGATCAACAACCCCAACATCCGACAGGCGCTCATGAAGCTCCACACGCTCGGCGAGATCGGCCGTTACACCGGCCTGCGCATCAAGGCCGAGCGGGCTGCGGGCCGCGAGCTTCCCGGCGCGGGCAACATCTCGAAGCTCTCCATGAGCGACATCGTGCGCACCTCGCGCGATCTCGGGCTGATGATCGCCGGGCCGTACGGCACCCTGCACGCCTACGAATCCGATGCCCGCAAGGTGCTCGACGAGGCAACGGGTAACCCATTCCTCAGCGCAATCACCGAGATGGCCTTGTTCGCCCAGGCGCCGCCCATCTATGGCGGTACCGATCAGGTGCAGCGAAACATCATCGGCGAGCGCGTGTTGGGTTTGCCGAAGGAACCCAACAACGACCGCACCACCAACTGGACCGACCTGCCCAAGAACAGCTGAACAGCCCCTCACCGAACAGCCCCTCACCGAACAGCCGGCTCACAGTAGGGTCGGCGTGTGGACTGGTTGGGCTACTTGGCGACTGCTGGTGCCGCGTTGGCGGGTGGCGCGACGAACGCCGTGGTAGGCGGTGGCACCCTCATCACGTTTCCGACCCTGCTGGCGCTCGGCGTGCCGGCGGTGTCGGCCAACGTCACCAACACGGTTGCGCTGTGCCCCGGCTACTTCAGCGCAGCCTTCGCGCAGCGTTCGGCGCTGGTGGGGCAGCGCCGACGGCTCATCCCGCTCATCGCGGTATCGGTGCTGGGTGGTCTCGCAGGTGCAGCGCTGCTACTCGTCACCAGCGACGACGCGTTGCGCAGGCTCATCCCGGTGCTGCTTGCTCTGGCAACGCTGTTGCTGGCGTCGGCCAACCGCATCCGAGTCGCGCTCGGACGTACCCATGTCGAGGGCTCGGCATCGTTGGTCGACGCG
>JAYTNH010000445.1:0-4560 GCA_043748395.1 Ilumatobacteraceae bacterium
AGGCGTCGGCGGTCACGAGGCGCTCCGCCTGTTCCGCGAGGTGATCATCCCGTCGTGCCGGCCGATGGACGACCCGATGAACCTCGCGTACGTACCTACTGCGCCCTCGAACGCAGCAGCGATGTTCGACCTCGTGGTCAGTTCAGCATCCATCTTCGGTGGAGCGTGGGAGGGCGGAGCCGGCGCCATCGCGGCCGAGAACCAGGCACTGCGATGGCTGGCCGATCTGGCCGGGCTTCCAGCATCGGCAGGCGGCGTTTTCGTGTCCGGTGGGTCGGCCGCCAACCTAAGCGCGCTCGTCACGGCGCGGGCCGAGCACCAGCGCATTCACGGGCGACCCGACCGATTCACGGTTGCAGCCACCAGCGAGGTGCACGCATCTGTGCGCGCGGCCGCACGGGTGATGGACATCGACGTGCTGTTGGTGCAGGCCGACGAGTTGGGCCGCATGACCGGAGCCGCGCTCGACGAGGTGCTCAGCACCCACGATCGACCGGGAGTGTTCGCCGTGGTGGCGACCGCCGGCACCACCAACGCCGGCGCGATCGACGAGCTCGACGCGATCGCCGATGTCTGCGCGCGGTACGGCTTGTGGCTCCACGTCGACGGCGCATACGGCCTCGCGGCGCTGTGCTCTCCCACCGGTCGCGAACGACTGCGCGGCATCGAACGAGTCGACAGCTTCGGCGTCGATCCGCACAAGTGGCTCTTCGCGCCATACGACTGCGCAGCGTTGTTGTACCGCGATCCAGCGCCCGCCGCCGCGGTGCACGCGCAGCACGGCGACTACCTCGACGGTGTCGATCGGGGCGAGTGGAACCCCGCCGACTACGCCTATCACCTCTCACGTCGCGCACGCGGTCTGCCCCTGTGGTTCTCGCTCGCCACCTACGGCGCCAACGCCTACGCCGAGGCGATCGATGCCACGCTCGCCGTGGCGCGCGGCTTCGCCGACGACATCGCCTCGCGGCCCAACTTGCGTCTGCTGCTCGAGCCCGAGCTCTCGGTGGTGCTGTTCACCCGTGACGGCTGGACCCGCGAGCAGTACCTCCACTGGAGCGACCGCCACGCCAGAGCCGGCACGGTGCTCATCGTGCCAACGTCGTGGCAGGGCGAACCCTGCCTGCGCGCTTGTTTCGTGCACCCCCGCACCCAACTCGCCGCGCTCTCCCCCATTCTCGACGACCTCGCCGCCTCCTAATCCCCGACTCTCACCTGCGGCCGTCATTGGCGTTTGCCGACGAAACCACCACCGGTGTGTAAAAGTCGGCAAACGCTGCGGTCGTCGGGTGGGTGGGGTTTCTACTACGGCCATAGGGGAAATAGACTGGGGCCCGTGACCGAGCTCTT
Source organism: Ilumatobacteraceae bacterium (assembly GCA_043748395.1). Taxonomy (GTDB): domain Bacteria; phylum Actinomycetota; class Acidimicrobiia; order Acidimicrobiales; family Ilumatobacteraceae; genus JAYTNH01. Next base: position 1,351 of record JAYTNH010000445.1, read on the forward strand.
CCGCATCGACAACCTCCACGCCCGACCGGCCGAGCAGGACGACGCGAACACCTCCGAAATCCTCACAGGCCTGTCGCTCACGGTGAACGAGGGCGAGGTGCACGCGATCATGGGCCCCAACGGCTCGGGCAAGAGCACCCTCGCCAGCGCGCTGCTCGCCAGCCCCGAGTACGAAGTCACCGAGGGTCGCATCGTGTTCCAGGGCGACGACATCACCGCGTGGCCCACCGATGTACGTGCCAAGGCCGGCATCTTCCTCGCGTTCCAGTACCCCCAAGAGATCGCCGGCGTCTCGGTCATCCAGTTCCTGCGCCAAGCGCTATCAGCGCGTAAGGGTCTCGACCTCAGCGTGCTCGAACTGCGGCTCGCCACCATGGACTGGATGAAGCGGCTCGGCATGGACAGCTCGTTTGTCGATCGCTACCTCAACGAGGGCTTCAGCGGTGGCGAGAAGAAGCGCAACGAGATCATGCAAATGGCCATCCTCGAACCCGACCTGGCCATCCTGGACGAGACCGACTCGGGGCTCGACATCGACGCACTGCGAACCGTGGCCAAGGGGATTCGTGAGATCCGCGCCGACCGACCCAAGATGGGCGTCGTGCTCATCACCCACTACCAACGCCTGCTCGACGAAGTGCAGCCCGATCATGTGCACATCATGGTGAGCGGGGCCATCGTGGCCAGCGGCGGCATGGAGCTCGCCGCGCAGCTCGAGCGCGACGGCTACGAGGCGTTCCGAGACTGACATGACCCTCGACGTCGCAGCCGTCAAGGCACAGTTCCCGGTGTTGCACCGGCTGATCGACGCCAAGCCGTTGGTGTATCTCGACTCGGCCAACACGTCGCAGAAGCCACAGGTGGTCATCGACGCGATGAGTGAGTTTGCGGCCACGTCGTACGCACCGATCAACCGCAGCGCCTACCGCCTGGCGTCAGAAGCCACCGATGCCTACGAGGGCGCACGCAAGCTGGTGCAGCGGTTCATCAACGCGCCGCACGTGTACGAGGTGATCTTCACCAAGAACGCCACCGAGTCACTCAACCTGGTGGCCGCATCGTGGGGACGGGCCAACCTCGGTCGTGGCGATGTGGTCGTGCTCACGCACATGGAACACCACGCCAACATCGTGCCGTGGCAGATGCTCGCCGCCGAGCGCGGTGTCGATCTGCGCTGGGTGCCCCTCACCGCCGACGGCCAACTCGAGCTCACCGATCTGCCAGCACTGCTGCGCGACGCGAAGGCGTTCGCGTTCACGGCGATGAGCAACGTGCTGGGCACGATCACTCCGGTACGCCAACTGTGCGACGCCGCCCATGCGGCGGGTGCCATCGCGGTGGTCGACGCCTGCCAGTACGTGCCGCACAACGTCACCGACGTGCAGGCCTGGGACGCCGACTTCGTCGCGTTCAGCAGCCACAAGATGTGTGGCCCATCGGGCGTCGGCGTGCTGTGGGGACGCGCTGCCCTGCTCGACGCGATGCCACCGTTCCTCGGCGGCGGCAACATGATCGCCGACGTTCGGCTCGACGGGTTCACCTGCGCCGAGCTACCCGCCAAGTTCGAGGCAGGTACTCCCGCGATCATCGAGGTCGTGGGCCTCGGTGCCGCCGTGCAGTTCCTCGACGGCATCGGTATGGCCAACATCCGCCGCCACGAGTGCCACATGGCCGGCAGCGTGCATCGCCTGCTCACCGACCGCTTCGGCGACGACATCACCCTCCATGGGCCGGTCAACAGCGAGCTGCGCGGCGCCACGTTCAGCTTCGCCTTCCGCGGCATCCATCCGCACGACTTGTCGCAGGTGCTCGATCAGCACAACGTGTGCGTGCGTGCCGGCCACCACTGCGCGAAGCCGCTCATGCGAGTGCTCGGCGCCAACGCCACCGCTCGCGCCAGCTTCTACCTGTACAACGACGAACACGATGCCGAAGCGCTGGCCGACGCGCTCGACAGCGCCAGCGATATCTTCGGCTTCTAGCCAGAGAGGACACCACCATGCCCGGCTTGGAAGACCTGTACCGAGAGATCATCCTCGATCACTACCGCAGCCCCCGCAACCGCGGCGAGCTCGCACCGCCTGCCGCGCACGCAGTGGGCCACAACCCCCTGTGCGGCGACGAGATCGACGTGTACTTGCAGATCGAAGACTCGCCCGATGGCCCGATCGTGGCCGACATCAAGGTGGGCGGGCAGGGTTGCAGCATCTCGCAGAGCTCTGCGTCGATGATGAGCCAGGCAGTAAAGGGTCGGCCGGTCGATCACGTGCGGTCGATGGTGCGCCGGTTCGAGGCAATGCTCGGCATCGAGCACGACGACACCCGCGACGACAACAGCGACGAAGCGCTCGCCGAGGTGAAGCTGGGCGACATCGAGGCTTTGCAGGGCGTCGCCAAGTTCCCGGTGCGCATCAAGTGCGCCACCCTTGCGTGGTACACGCTGCTCGACGCTTTGTCGCAAGCCGCCACCGAGTAAGACCTCAGCATGGCATTCGAACCAGGCGCCGAGGTTTTCGACGAGATCACCCCACACCCAGACGGCATCGACCCAGCCGACCAGATCCACGAGCGCGCTTACGTGGTGCGTTCGTACCGCAAAGGCCTCGACACGCTGGTGCTGCGCGGCGCCGTCCGCGATCAGAAGCCGCCGGGGCTGTACGTGCCCACCGACCCCGAGCCGCTCACGGTGCACCACATGATCGTCGACCTGCACATCGCGGTGCCGTCGCTCGAGATCACCGATGCCAAGGTCGTGCTCGAGATCCACCCGCATGCCAACTGTCCGAAGATCGAGGATCACTACGGCAAGTTGGTGGGTCTCTCGATCGCTCGCGGCTTCACCCACAAGGTCCGCGAGCTGTTCGGTGGACCCCGCGGATGCACCCACACCACGGCGCTGCTGCAGGCCATGGCCCCCGTCGCCATCCAGTCGATGTGGTCCTTCCGGGTCGCAGCGGCTCGCAACGAAGGCTCAGGGAACTCGGGCGCATTCAGCACCCGGGAGGCGCGTCAGCAGGGCTTGATGGTCAACCTCAACACCTGCCACATCTGGGCCGAAGACGGCGAGCAGGTGACGGCCGTCCGTAACGATGAGCCGATGGAGATCCCCGTCTGGATCGTGAACCGCCTCGAGAAGCTCGGCCTCGACCCGATGAGTTGGAGAAACTCCGACTGACCACGGTGGGCTCGGCTACGGACGGCCTGTCGACG
>JAYTNH010000446.1:0-2798 GCA_043748395.1 Ilumatobacteraceae bacterium
TGGCATCACCTCGCGACGCCAGGTGGGCGAAGCTGTGCGCACCTTGTCTCGGGTCTCGGCGCCACTGGTCGGCGTGGTGATGAACCGCGTCACCAAGGCACGGCTACGCAGCGGCGACTACGGGTATGGCTCCGGGTTCGACGCGCGTTACGGCCTCGAACTCACCGACCAAGCCGAACCCCAACCCGATGTCGTCACTGCACGACCCGACACCGACGAGGCGATCGCGCGCTGACTGCTCACTCGGCGCGGGGCTGCAGCAACATGCCACCGGCCACCGTTTGGTGAGATGTCTCATCGATCAGGATGAAGCTGCCCGTGGAGCGATTGCGGTGGTAGTCGTCGTAGAACAGCGGAGTCGTGGTGCGCAACGCAACGCGCCCGACGTCGTTGCAGAGCAGCGACGTCACGTCGGGTTCACGATGCAACGTGTTGATGTCGAGCCGATACCGCAACGCGTCGATACGCGCCCGTGCGGTGCGGGTGGTGTGCTTGATCGTATATATCGCACCCGGTGTCAACGGCGCATCGTGATCCATCCAGCACACCATCGCCTCGAGGTCTTGGCCCTGGTGAGGTCGGTTGTGGGGGCGGCAGATCATGTCGCCCCGCCCGACGTCGACGTCGTCGCCGAGCACAATGGTCACCGCCATGGGTGGCCGTGCCTCGTCGACCGATCCGTCGGGCGTGTCGATGCGCACAATGTGCGAAGCGAGCCCGGATGGCAACACGATGACCTCGTCGCCCACACGCATGGTGCCACCTTCGACCCGGCCCGCATATCCGCGATAGTCGGGGACTCCGGCACCTTGAGGTCGAATGACGTACTGGACGGGGAAGCGCACGTCGATCAGGTTGTCGTCGCCGGCGATGTACAGCGATTCCAGAAAGTGCAAGAGCGAACTGCCCTGGTACCAGGGCATGGAAATCGATCGGTCGACGACGTTGTCGCCGTCGAGTGCGGAGATCGGGATGAATGCCACGTCGCGCAGTTCGAGGCGGGCGGCGAAGCGGGTGAACTCGTCCCTGATCGCTTCGAAGACGCCTTCGTCGTACCCGACGAGATCCATCTTGTTCACGCAGATCACAAGGTGGGGAACACCGAGCAGACTCACCAACAGGCTGTGTCGGCGGGTCTGCTCGACAATGCCGTGGCGGGCGTCGACCAACAGCACCGCAAGGTCGACCCGCGACGCACCCGTGATCATGTTGCGCGTGTACTGAATGTGCCCTGGACAGTCGGCGACGATGAACGACCGCTTCGGTGTGGCGAAGTAGCGGTAGGCCACATCGATCGTGATGCCCTGTTCGCGTTCGGCGCGCAACCCGTCGGTGAGCAGCGCTAGATCGACGAAGTCTTGGCCGCGGCGACTGCTCACCGCCGTGATGTGGTCGAGTTGATCCTCGAAGATGCTCTTCGAGTCGAACAACAGCCGGCCGATCAACGTGCTCTTGCCGTCGTCGACACTGCCCACGGTGGCGAAGTTGAGCATCTCCATCAGAAGTATCCCAGGCGTTTGCGGTCTTCCATAGCGGCTTCGCTCATCTTGTCGTCGGCGCGTGTGGCGCCGCGTTCGGTGATGCGCGCTGCTGCCGTTTCGGCCATCACCTCGCGTGGCGTCGATGCCGTCGACTCGATGGCGGCCGTGCAGGTGGCGTCGCCGACCGTGCGGAAACGCACCGTTGCCTCGACGACTTGCTCGCTCGGCTCGGGGGTGAGATACGGCGACACCGCCATGAGCAGCCCGTCGCGTCTGAACACCTCGCGCCGATGGGCGTAGTAGATGCTGGGCAGGTCGACGCCGCGTTCTGTCACGAAAGTCCAGATGTCGAGTTCGGTCCAGTTGCTGATGGGAAAGATCCTGAAGTGCTCGCCGCGCCGATGCCCACCGTTGTAGAGGTTCCAGAGCTCGGGGCGTTGGTGTTTCGGGTCCCACTGACCGAACTCGTCGCGATGACTGAACACCCGCTCTTTGGCCCGCGCCCGTTCTTCGTCGCGGCGCGCCCCACCGAGCACGGCATCGAAACCGTGCAGCGCGATTGCGTCGAGCAGGGTGGTGGTCTGCAGTTGGTTGCGGCTAGCGCGCGGACCACCTTGCTCGACCACTCGCCCGCGATCGATCGACTCCTGTACCGAAGCCGTGATCAACTGCACCCCAAGCGCGGCAACCGTACGATCGCGAAACTCGAGCACCTCCGCCAGGTTGTGGCCGGTGTCGACGTGCATCACCGGAAATGGCAGCGGCGCAGGACGGAACGCCATGGTGGCCAGGTGCAACATCACCACCGAGTCCTTGCCTCCCGAGAACAGCAGCACGGGCCGCTCGAACTGGGCCGCCACCTCGCGGATGATGGTGATCGCCTCGCTCTCGAGGTTCGAGATGGTGGTCACGCGGCCGAGGATACCCAGCGCCTCGCCAAACCCAGACAACGGGCCGAGGGTAGAGTGCACATCACCTGCACGATGACCCCCAGAGCTTGGTGCCGCTGCCGTGACGAAAACCATTTCCTCCACCAACGCTGCCGGGGTACAGGCGACCCGCCCGCTTCGTGTCGTGCGGTCGTTCCCGACGGTGCGCACCTACCGTCTCTACGTTTGGGCATTCCTGGCGGCACCGTTGCTGTCGCGCTTCAACAGCTTTGCAACGCTCGCCATCTTGTTCGGCTGCCTGCTCACCGTGCACCTGATCGCGTCCGACCCACGCCTCCCCTGGTACGGCATACAGGCCATCGGTATCTCGGTGATCTGGTTGGCCTACGGCGCCCTCGTCGGCTCCGTGCCGGCGATGTCGCGCCTG
>JAYTNH010000447.1:0-2300 GCA_043748395.1 Ilumatobacteraceae bacterium
GGTCGACCAGGCTGGCGTCAGGAAGGCTGACCGTCAGGTCGTCGATGGCCCTGCCGCCGCCACGTTCCAAGATCTCGATACCAACCACGTCACGGTGGACAGCGCCGATACGGCTGGCTACCTGACCCAGCGCACCGGGCCGATCGGGCAGCCACAAACGTACGACGAAAGTTTCCAACGCCGCTCGACGCCCGCCACGCGACGCGCGCGAATCGTCACGGATCTGTGACGGCTGTGTGAACTGGCGGGCGACGGGGTCCGAAGCGAACGCTCACCCCCGACGAGTACAACACGCTGATCGGCGGCTGCTCGGCCACACCGGGAAATCCAGCTACGGCGAGCAACTGGTCGTCGAGGTGCTCGAGAGTGGCTGCCCGCAGTGGCCATGCGGGATGCTCATTTGGCCAATACCTGGTTCGACCGCGACGATCGGGCAGGAACAAGCCCCAGCGGGCAGTGAGAAACTGTTCCATCGGAGACGGCTCGATCACCTCTCCCATCCGAACCGTGACCGTTGAGGCGGCGCCACGTGGTCCGGGCCAACGTCGCTGTGTCGTGTACGTCACCGTGTCGCCGTTGCGTTCCATCGCCATCTTCGCCCACAGGTAGTTCAGCCCGGTAGCGACCCGAGTGATCGCCACCGTGACCAATCGCGACGCTTCCAGCGAGCAGAACACGACACCGCGGCGCCCAAGCTCATCGACGCCGTAGAGACGAACGTTGGTCTCCAGAAACGTGCCGAAGTAGGGGGTGGCTGGCGCACCCAACAGTCCGATCCGTTCCATCGAGAACGGAACGAGCGCCACGTACGTCGCGCCATCGAAAACGTCGGGCCGAATACCTTTGGGTAACAACGGCGCGACCAGCGCTGGCTCGACCGCCCAGTGCAGGAAGGCCAGCTCCATCCAGTCCTGCGTGAACACCGTGCGCCCTGCCGGCCGTGGGGCCGTGGCGGTGATTGGCTCTGGCTGCACGACCATCACGCTACGAGCCGGGCAAGTCGGGAGGCCATTCTCGTCGTCCCAAATTTGCACTCAGTGTCGAATCGCGCCGACCAGACGTGGTTGTGCGAGCATGCGGACATGTCGAAAGCACTTCCCCCGGACTGCATTCAGGTCGTCATCGAGATTCCGCGCGGCAGCCGCAACAAGTACGAGATCGATCATGAGACCGGACGAGTGTTCCTCGATCGTCGCCTCTTCACTGCGACTACCTACCCGGCGGACTACGGCTTCGTGCCCGAAACGCTCAGCGGCGACGGCGACCCACTCGACGCACTCGTGTTGCTGGAAGACCCGGTGTACCCGGGTATCTGGGTGCAGGCTCGCCCGGTTGGCGTGCTGTACATGCACGACGAGGCCGGCGAGGACGCCAAGCTCATCTGCGTGCCGCCCAGCGAGCCGCGATGGCAGGACGTGCACGATCTCGACGACTTGACGCCGCAGTTGGTGCAAGAGATTCAACATTTCTTCGAGGTGTACAAGGCACTCGAGCCGGGAAAGACCTCGTCGACCGCAGGCCTTGCCGGCCGCGAGGCGGCGTGGGAAGAAATCCGTCACTCACAAGCCAATTACCGTCCTCACGGCGAACACCCGCACGGCTGACGAACTCGGCGCAAGGTCAGGCTGCGCGCTTGCGGCTGATCGCGTCGACTGAAGCGGCCAGTAGCAGGAACGACCCCGAGATGATGAACTTGATTCCGGAGTCGGAGAAGTCCAGTTCGGCGCCGAAGAGGACCTTCTTACCGACCAGCGGAAGTCCGTTTGGGATCAACGCCAACACCAGCGCACCGAGCACGGCGTTGAGCATGCGCCCCTTGCCGCCGAACAGCGACGTGCCGCCGATGACTGCTGCACCAACCGCCAATAGCAGCGTGTCGTTGCCGCCCGATTTGGCACTCACGGAGTCGATCGCTGATGCAATGAAGGCACCGCCAACCGCCGACGTCAGCGCGCACAGTGTGAACGCGATCAAACGGATTCGATCGACACGGATGCCGGCGCGTCGCGCAGCCTCCGCGTTGCCACCTACTGCGTAGAGGTGACGCCCGAAGCGAGTGCGTGTGAGCAGGAATGTCAGCAGCACCAGAATCACCACCACGGCGGGCACTGCAATGGGAATGCCTTCCAGCGTCTTGGTGCCCTTCGGTGGCGTGCGGTCGATGTTCAGTACGGCGGTGGCACCGAGCACTACCACCGCAACGACAGCCAGCTTGAGGTAGGTGGCCGACGCCGACACCGTGCCGTGTGAGGTGCGCAGTCGGCGCAGCAGCACGAACGACAGGGCCGCTACGGCGACGA
>JAYTNH010000448.1:0-2797 GCA_043748395.1 Ilumatobacteraceae bacterium
GCAGAGATAGATGAACAGGAACAGGCTGAGCAGGAAGGGCGTCCAGCCGAGGCCCTCCTTGCCCATCGTCTGCATGACGATGCCGTTCTCGATGAACTCGACCGACGTCTCGGCCAGGTTGCGCACACCGGTTGGCGCCACCTTGGGGTCTTTACGGCCTGCCAACACGAAGATGAGCGAGCCGATGACTGCGGCGAGCACCGAAATGAGGGCGATCTTGTTGAAGGATTCGAAAAGATCCTTCCACCGAAGGAGTGCGTTGATTTTCGGGAACTCGAATGCGAGCACGAGCGTTTCCGTTCCTGTGCGTTAGGGGCGGGCGGGTTTGAGAGCGGGATGGGCAAGGGAGATCGCGACGTACTTCATCTCCCACACCAGCAAACCGAGGTGCGTGACGATGATGGTCGCTCCGAGGGCCGGAAGCGAAATCCAGCCGGCGTCCTTCACCAAGTACACGGCCAGGAAGATGAGCGCGAGGCGGATGAGATAGCCGAACAGGATGGCACCCATCATGAGGCCGAGGCCGATGCGGGCCGACAGGGTGATGAGCCCAGCGGCCATGGCGAAGTTGATGAGTACGATGGCGACGGCGAATGCACTGGACAGCGCACCGTCGAGACCCCAGATGGCGCCGCAGATTGCGATGAGCACCGGCGCAACCATGAGCCCACGTTTGATGATGTCGATCGAAACGGTGACTTCGGGCGCTGGGCCGACCAGGGGTGTGGTCATCGAGAACGCGGTGGCCTCGGTGGTACCGACATGCACGTTGCTCATACGCGATGGGCCTGAGTGATTTGGGCACGTTCGGCCTCAAGCAACTTCATCTTGCCGTCGTAGGCGAACCACATCTTGATGAACTGACCGATCATCGACAAGATGAACAGCGTGATCATGAACACGGGCTGCGTGTCGAAGATGCGGTCGAGTGCGTAGCCGAGACCAAGGAACACCAGGGTCACCAACGCGAGATCCATGCCGCGACCAAGGTTGTCGTCGGTGTTGATGCTCGTGCGGGGCAACAGTTTCACATGGGTCCTGTGGGCGGTGAGTGCGACACGGTGAGGTGTCGAGGGTGAGGTGTCGAGCTTGTGAACGCGAACACAATCTAGGCGATCGGCGTCCGCGATCCAAACCCGAGCGTAGTCGGTGACCAACTTTGCCCGGTCCGAGGTCGCCGGCGGTGAGCGTCAGGCCCCGCTGCGCTTGCGACGCGACTGCGGGTGCAGCACGGTGTAGAGCGCGAGCAACAGCATCGCCGAACCAACCGGCACGTACGACACGTCGCTTCCGGTGAGCACGGGGTAGAGCACGAACGCCGACAGCAACGCCGTCCAGGTCCACAGAATGAGCACGCTGCGGCGTTGGCCGTGACCGAGGTCCATCAGGCGGTGATGCAAATGTCCCTTGTCGGCTTCAGCCCAACTCTGGCGCCGACTGACCCGCCGAACGATCGCGAACAAGGTGTCGAGGATGGGCACGCCGAGGATGAGCAGTGGGATGAACAACGGTGCAAGGAAGAAGTAGGTCTGCCCGGGATAGGCCTGGGCGACCGGGTCGGCGCGACCGCCCACAACGCTGGTGCTCACCGCGAGCAGCAGGCCGAGCAGCAGTGCGCCGCCATCGCCCATGAAGATGCGCGCGGGATTGAAGTTGTGGGGCAAGAAGCCGATGCAAATCCCCACGGTGATGATCGCGAACAGCGACCCGACGTTGGGTTCGGACAGGAATCCCAACTCGCGCAGCCGCTGGCTGTACAAGAAGAACGCGCCGGCGCCAATGGCAACGATGCCGGCGGCGAGGCCGTCGAGACCGTCGATGAGGTTGATCGCCTGGGTCATTCCGAGCAGCCACACCACCGTGACGAGCGGAATCCAGTCGTCGCTCAACACGATGACGCCCATGAACGGCAAGCGGAAGTAGAACATCGTGACGCCGAAGGTCACCAGCATCGAGCCAACGGCAACGGTGCCCACCATCTTGGCCGGCGGCGACAGATCGCGGATGTCGTCGATGAGACCCACGGTGAACATCACCGAGGCGGCGATGAGCACACCCCGCGGTTCGGAGTTGCGCGAGAACAGCGTGTCGAACCGGTCACTCAGCCGCGACGCGCCCAACGCCGCGATGAAGCCGACGAACATCGCGATGCCGCCGACATCGGGCGTAGCCACTTTGTGCACGCGACGATCGTTCGGTTGCGCAACCCAATGCATGCGCAACGCCAGTTTGCCCACCACCGGAGTGCAGACGAAGGTGACCAACGCCGCGATCGCCCCGATCACCAAGTACGCGCCAGTGGTAGGCATCAGCGCAGTGAGCCCGGCCGCTGGAAGGACGCCGGCGACTTGCTCACGCCGGCAACACTAGCGATCAGGCGTACACGGGGAATTGCGCACACAGCGCCGCTACATCGGCACGTGCAGCAGCGATCTCGCGCTCGTCGTCGCGGTGCCGCAACACGCGAGCGATGAGCGATGCAATGTGCGTCATCTCGGGCTCGCCCATTCCCTGCGTGGTGACCGACGGTGTGCCGATGCGCACGCCACTGGTGACGAACGGGCTACGCGGGTCGTCGGGGATGGTGTTCTTGTTGAGCGTGATGCCGGCGAGGTCGAGCACAGCCTGCGCTTGCTTGCCGCTGAGGTCGGCATCGAACGGACGCAGATCGACCACCATGAGGTGGATGTCGGTGCCGCCGCTCACCAGCCGGAAGCCCTCGCTGACCAACGCCGCGGCGAGTGCGCTGGCGTTGCGCACCACCTGCTGGGCGTAGTCGGTGAAGCTCGGCTGCATC
>JAYTNH010000449.1:0-3590 GCA_043748395.1 Ilumatobacteraceae bacterium
TCGATCGCCTGCCATGCCAGCTCGGCAAGAACACGCGTCGCGACACCAGATCGTTGATGCTGCGAACCAACCGCGACGTTGGTGACATGCGCATCGTCAACGACGAACATCAGCCCGCCGTATCCGACGAGCTCGCCGTTACGGCGGGCAACGAGGTAGGCGCGCTCGCCACGGCGCATCATTTCGAGCTCGCCCTCGAAGACCTTCGTGGTCCAAGGACGCGGGTACGACACCTGCTCGATCGGCATGATCGCGGCGAGGTGCCGACGGCGCATCGTCTCGATCATGAGGTCACCGGTGTCATCACGATGGAGCAGTCGGTCGAGCATGTTCACGGGGCACCACCACCGGCCGATGCCCGCTTCGCCCAGTTGATCTGGGCATCGGGCGCGCGTAGGTACATGGGGTGGATGTCGCGCGGGTTCACCCAGTCCTCGCGAATTGCCCGGGCGTGCGCCAACTGCACCAACGGAGCGGCCGAGGGATGCGACAAGAACTGCTCAGCAAAATCACAAAGCAGTTCGCCAGCGATCTCGTCGTGATAGCGCAGCGCGCCGTCGCCCACGCACAACAGATCTTCGCCGCGCGCCATGAGGTCGGCCGTGAGGTCGGCGACGCTTGCCACCTGGGGCTCGCCATAGCGTTGGATGCCGCCCTGCACCGGTCGGTAGAACGCGTAGAACACCTCACCCTTGCGGGCGTCGATCACCGCTGCCACCGATCGACTGCTGTGGCGTAAGGGGAACGCGAGCAGGTCGAGCGAACTGATGCCGATCATGGGCACGCGCAGTGCCTGCGCGATGGCCTTGCCGGCCGCGAGCCCCACGCGCATGCCGGTGAACAGGCCAGGACCCACGTCGACCGCAATCGCACCGATCTCGTCAAGCCGCACATCGGCCTGGCGGCACACGAACTCGATCGCGGGCGCCAGCGTCTCAGCGTGACGACGCCCACGGCACACCTCGAACAAGCCAAGCACGCCTTCGTGACCGCCGATGGCCACGCTCACCTGTTGCGTCGCAGTCTCGATGCCCAAGATCAGCATGCCGCGACCACTGCTTCCAGCTGCGCCCAACGCCGGGCCCACAGTGGTCCGACACCGACGATGGTGATATCTCGCGCGCTCTCGTTGTCGTCGTCGTTGTCCACGTGATCGAGTTGCACCAGTAGATGGTCGCCGAGCGAACCTGCCACCACATCGCCCCACTCGACGAGCAAGATGCCATCGCTCTCGACGAGCTCGGAGAGCGCCAGATCGGCCACTTCGTGCTGCGTGCTCAAGCGGTACACGTCGGCGTGATGCAAGGTGAGATGTGCTGCTTCATAGGAATGCACCAGTGTGTACGTGGGTGACGTGATCGGCTCGTCGATGCCGAGCGCGGCACCGAAACCTTGCGCAAACGCAGTCTTTCCGGCACCCATCTCGCCCGCCAGCACGATGAGGTCGCCGCGACGCGCAACACCGGCGATCGCCGCGGCGACGGCGTGAGTGCGGGCAAGCGACGAGACGCGCAGGTGCAGCATGACCCTGTGATGCTAGACCCTGCGATGTTAGAGGGCCGGACTCACACGGCGCTCGACCCTGGTCGAGATGCCGCACACGATCTCGTAGCCGATGGTGTCGAGCCGACGCGCCCAATCGTCGGCGCTGATGGTGTGATCACCCATCGATCCGATCAAAACCGCTGGATCGCCCACCTCGACCGGGTCGTCGCCGCAGTCGACCATCAACTGGTCCATCGTGACGACTCCCACGATGCGGCGAGGGACGCCTGCGACCAGAACCTCGACACCCGCTGCGAACGACCGGCGCGGCACGCCGTCGGCGTAACCGATCGGCAACGTCGCAACCGTGGTATCGGACGTGAAGCGATGGCGCAAGCCGTATCCGATCCGCTCACCCGCTTGCACGCGCTTCACGAACGACACCCTCGCATGCAACGAGAGCGCTGGCCGAGTGTGGGCGAGATGATCAACTCCAGGGCCGGGCGAGAGGCCGTAGATGGCGATGCCGGCACGCACCAAGCTGTAGCGGGCACGTGGGTGCGCCAACGCGCCAGCCGAGTTGGCGGCATGGACCAGCGGCGGATGATGACCAGCCGCGGCCAGCTCGGCGAGCACTTCGTCGAACTGATCGAGTTGCAGATTGGTGAACGGATCGGAAGGGTCGTCGGCCACAGCAAGGTGGGTGAAAACCCCAGCGAGCCGAGTTGCAGGCGACGCTGCGATCGCGTTGGCGAGTGCAACGGCATCGCCAGGCTGCACCCCAACCCGTCGCATCCCCGTGTCGATCTTGAGATGCACTGGGTGCCTGCTGCCGCCAGCGGCCGCCAGCGCCTCGATACCGCCGACGCTCGACAGCGTGAGCTGCACGTCGTGTTCGATGGCCGCAGCCAGATCGCCGGGTGGCTGCTCGCTCAGTACGAGCAGTGGCGCATCGATCGCCGCTTCGCGAAGTTGCAGAGCCTCGGTGACCAACGCGACGCACAGGCCGGTGGCACCTCCGGCGAGCGCGGCACGCGCAGCAACGACTGCGCCGTGGCCGTACCCGTCGGCTTTCACCACCGCCCACACCTCGCTCGGGGCGACCAACTGCCCGAGCACCTGCACATTGTGGGTGATCGCCGTGGGGTCGATCTCGGCCCACGCCCACCGACTCACCAGAACGCCTGCACGACAGCCGGGATGTGCTGAGCGAGGTCGCTGGCAACCATGCCGGCAGACGGCGAGAGTCGGGCAGCCTGACCATGCACCCACGCTGCCGCGGCCGTCGCTTCGAACGCGGGGACGCGCGCTGCCAACAGGGTGCCGATGATGCCGGCCAACACGTCACCCGTGCCCGCCGTGGCAAGACGCGGGTCGCCGGTGGTGACTACCAGCGTGCGGCCCTGCGGGTCGGCGATCACGCTGGCCGGACCCTTGAGTAACACGATGCACCCGGTGTCGGCGGCCAAGCGACGCGCCGCGACGAGGCGATCGTGGTCGGGCGGCGCACCGGCGAGCAGGGCATACTCGCCGTCGTGCGGGGTGAGCACCGTGGCCGCAACGCGCTGCCGCAACAGCGCGGCGGCACCCTGTGCGTTCCATGCCAGTGCGAACAGCCCGTCGCCGTCGATCACCGTCGGCAGTGGCGACTCGATCGCGAACCGGCGCGCCTGCTCGGTGGTGTCATCGCTGCGGCCGAGCCCAGGGCCTACGACCACGGCATGGAAGCGGTCGAGCGAGGCAAGAGCTTCGGCCGCCCAGCCGACAGCCGGCAGTTCACGCTGCACCACCTCGACAGGCAGTGCCGTCGCCAGCACACCCGGAACGGAGACATGCACCATGCCTGCACCCGATCGCAGAGCAGCGTTGGCAACCAAGTTGGCGGCGCCGGTCATGGTACGGCTGCCCGCCACCACCCGAACCGCCCAGCGCCACTTGTGCGCATCGGCACCACGCACCGGCCACCAGCCGACGACATCGCTCTGCTGCACCAGATGGGCATGGGCGTGATCGACGTCGAGCCCGATGTCGGCCAACTGGAGCTCGCCCGCCAACTCGCTGCCAGGGGGCACGAGCAGGCCCGGCTTGAGCGCGGCAAACGTCAC
>JAYTNH010000450.1:0-2343 GCA_043748395.1 Ilumatobacteraceae bacterium
CGACCGTGGCACCGAACGCGCGCTGGTAGTAGTCGATCGCAGCTTCCAGATCACGCACGGCAATGGCGACATGGTCGATCTCGGTGAGCAGCATGTTGACAGTGAAGCAGATCAGCGGCGGAACAAGTGGAGCTTGTCGCCGACTTGGTCGCGCAATGCCTGATCGGTGACGCCGAGGCCCTCGCTGGGCGCAAGTGCGAGCACGCCGATCTTTCCCTCGTGCATGTTGTGGTGCACCTGGTACGTGGCCTCGCCCGTCTGATCGAGCGCGAAGACCTGGCTCATCACCGGATGGATCATGCCCTTGCTGATGAGCCGGTTGGCCTCCCACGCCTCTTTGTAGTTGGCGAAGTGGCTACCGACAAGGCGCTTGAGACGCATCCAGAAGTGGCGGTTGTCGAACTCCATCATGTATCCGCTGGTCGCCGCGCAGGTGACCACGGTGCCGCCGCGCTTCACCACATACATCGATGCCGCGAACGTGTTGCGACCGGGGTGTTCGAAGACGATGTCGGGATCTTCACCGACGAGGGCGCGGATGTCTTTGCCCAATCGCCGCCACTCGGTCTCGTCGTGGGTGTGGTCGTCCTTCCAGAACTGGTAGCCGGCCGCTTTGCGATCGATGATCGCCTCGACGCCCAGCTTGCGCAAGATCTCGGCCTTGTCGGGCGACGACACAACGCACACAGGGATACCTCCACCGTTGAGCACGTATTGCGCGGCGTACGCGCCGATACCGCCGGTGGCGCCCCAGATGAGCACGACATCGCCCTGCTTCATGCGTGCACCGTGCTGGCCGACGAGCATTCGGTAGCTGGTGCTGTTGCACAGGGCACTCACGGCCGCCTCCTCCCACGTGAGGTGCGCAGGCTTCGGCATCAGTTGGTTGGCCTTCACCACGGCCAGATCGGCAAGTCCGCCGAAGTTGGTCTCGTACCCCCAGATGCGTTGGTTGGCAGCCATCATCGAGTCGTCGTGGGCGCTGGGATCTTGGTCGTCGACGTGGTTGCAGTGCACCGTTACCCGATCACCCGGCTTCCAGTTGCGCACCGCGGAACCCACCCGCAACACCACACCTGACGCATCGCTGCCCACGACGTGATGCGCCAAGTCGTGCCGCTTGGCCCACTCGCTCTCGCGGCCGAGTCGGGCCAATGCGCCAAATGTGCTGATCGGCTCGAAGATGCTGGTCCACACCGTGTTGAAGTTGATGCTGCTGGCCATCACTGCCAGGTACACCTCGTCGGGCGCCAGTTCGGGCGTCGGTACCTCGCCGACGTGCAGGCTCTGACGCGGATCTTTGTCGCTCGCTGCGACTCCGGCCCACATCTCTTGCTCGGACTTCAGAACATGCACAGCGCGATAGCTCTCGGGGATGGCGAGGTTGGCGAAGTCATCACTGCTGGCATCGGACTGGATGGCGTCGAGGATGTGCTGCATCGGCGCATGTTACCGACCGGTAGCAGGGCGAAGCCAAACCTGCACCAGCCGTGGCGATGGGCGCGGCTCAGTGGCCGGTCGATCGGGCAGCGGGGCGCGGGTTCACGACGCCGACGGCCAACTAGCCTGAACGCGTGATCCTGCGCCCACGCACCGCGCTGGCGATGGTGGCACTCCTGTTCACCCTCTCGGCCTGTGAGCCCAACCGCTTCGTCAGCGGGTGGGTGCCCTATTGGC
Organism: Ilumatobacteraceae bacterium; assembly: GCA_043748395.1. Taxonomy (GTDB): domain Bacteria; phylum Actinomycetota; class Acidimicrobiia; order Acidimicrobiales; family Ilumatobacteraceae; genus JAYTNH01. The sequence goes on from JAYTNH010000450.1 coordinate 1,678, forward strand.
CCACCACCGATGGCACCGACCGCATGGCTGCCGTCAAGGACGGGCAGGCGTCCACGCTCTTCAGCGAGGTCTCGCCGTTCTGGTTCAGTGCCACCGCGGCCGACACGATCAGCCGCGTGGCCAGCGTGAGCCAACTCAACTCCACCGTGCTGGCGGCCAGAGCGAAGGGGTTGCCTGTGCTGCCGAGCATCACCGACGGCACCGGCAAGCTCACGATGGCCGGCATCCTCGCCGACCCCACCACGCGAACTGCGCACGTGAACGCCATCGTCGACCTGGTGCTGGCGAACGGCTTCGACGGGATCGACCTCGACTACGAGGGCTTCGCGTTCAGCGACGGATCGTCGTCGTGGGCGACAACAAAGCCGAACTGGGTGCTGTTCGTCAACGAGCTCGCCACCGCTCTGCACGCAAACGGCAAGCTGCTCTCGATCACCATCCCCCCCACCTGGATGACCACGGTCGAGCGCGGCTATCCCGTGTACGCCCAGGCCGAGATCGCCGCGGCGGCCGACCGCATCAGGCTGATGGTCTACGACTACAGCTATGGCGGCGGGCCATCCGGACCGGTGGCCCCGATCGACTGGGTCAACCAGGTGATCACCTACTCGAGCAGCCGGGTGCCAGCGGCCAAGCTGCAGCTGGGCGTGCCCACCTACGGCCGCC
>JAYTNH010000451.1:0-2945 GCA_043748395.1 Ilumatobacteraceae bacterium
CCTTGATGGCGGTCATCTCGCTCTTGATCACACCGCGCAGCTTCTCGGGGGAATCGAGGATGCTCTGCAGTTCGATGATGCGCTCGCGCACCTCGGTGATCTCGCGTTCGATGTCGATGCGACTGAGCCGTGTGAGCTGCGACAGGCGCATCTCGAGGATGTCGGTGGCCTGGATCTCGCTGAACTCGAACGGTTCGGCCATGAGCCCGGCCTTGGCCGAGGCGGGATCGTCGCTGGAACGGATGAGTGCGATCACTTGGTCGATGACGTTGAGCGCCTTGAGCCGGCCCTCGAGGATGTGTTCGCGGCGCTTGGCCTTGTCGAGACGGAACTCGGTACGTCGGGTGACCACTTCGATCTGGTGGCGCACATAGCCCTGCAACGCCTGCACCAAGTTGAGTGTGCGCGGCACGCCATCGACCAGCGCCACCATGTTGACCGAGAAGCTGCTCTGCAACTGGGTGAGCTTGTAGAGATTGTTGAGCACCACGTTGGCGTTGGCGTCGCGCTTGAGCGTGATGATGAGACTCGTCTTGCCGCCGGCCGAGTTGTCGTTGACATCGGAGATGCCGTCGAGATCGCCGCCATCGACGAGTTCTTGAATGCGGCCGGCCACGGCGTTGCAACTGGTCTGGTAGGGCAACTCGGTGACGAGGATCTGCATCTGCCCGCGTTTGCCTTCGTCGATGACAGCGGTGGCGCGGGTCTTGATGCTGCCGCGACCGGTTCGGTAGGCATCGATGATGCCCGAGCGGCCCAGGATGAACCCACCCGTGGGGAAGTCGGGGCCCTTCACGAATGCCATGAGATCGTCGGCGGTGGCTTCGGGGTTGTCGATGAGGTGGATGGTGGCATCGATCACCTCGCCGAGGTTGTGCGGCGGGATGCTGGTGGCCATGCCCACCGCAATGCCCTGGCTGCCGTTGACCAACAGGTTGGGAAAGCGCGCCGGCAGCACCTCGGGCTCTTCGGTGGTGCCGTCGTAGTTGGGCCGCATGTTGACGGTGTCTTCTTCGATGTCGGCCAGCAACTGCATGGCCAGCGGGTGCAGGCGGCACTCGGTGTAGCGCGACGCGGCGGGGCCGAAGTCGGGGCTGCCGTAGTTGCCGTGGAAGTCGATGAGCGGGTGCCGAAGGCTGAACGGCTGGGCCATGCGCACGAGCGCGTCGTAGATGGCGCTGTCTCCGTGCGGGTGGTACTTGGCCATGGTGTCGCCCGACACGCGAGCCGACTTGACGTGGGCGCGATCGGGCCGGAAGCCCTGCTGATCCATGTCCCAGATGATGCGGCGGTGCACCGGCTTGAGGCCGTCGCGCACGTCGGGGAGTGCCCGCGACATGATGACCGACATCGCGTAGTCGAGGAAGCTGCGCTCCATCTCGTCTTGCAACTGGATGGGTTGAATACGCTGAACGTCGTCGTCGCCGTTCTCGCCGTTCTCGCCATTGGGGGTGATGGGGGTATCGGGTGTGTCACTCATCTCAGAAGTCGAGGTTCCTCACGTCGCGGGCATTGGTGGTGATGAAGTCGCGGCGGCTCTCGACGTTGTCGCCCATGAGCACGCTCATCACTTCGTCGGCGATCGCGGCCTCTTCGACCGTGACCTGCAGCAGGGTGCGGCTGGTGGCATCCATGGTGGTGACCTTGAGCTCCTCCCAGTCCATCTCGCCGAGCCCCTTCAAGCGACCGAAGTCTTTCTTGTGGTTCGGTCGGTCGGCCAAGAACTTGATCTTGGCCGCTTCGTCTTTGAGGTACACCTTTTCTTTGCCGATCTCGGTCGAGAACAGCGGCGGTTGGGCGATGTAGCAGTAACCGGCTTCGACCAACGGCCGCATCTGGCGGAAGAAGAACGTGAGTAGCAAGGTGCGGATGTGGCTGCCATCGACATCGGCGTCGCACAGCGCGATCACCTTGTGATAGCGGGCCTTGGTCGAATCGAACTCGTCGCCAACGCCACCACCGATGGCAGTGATGAGATTCTGGATCTCTTGGTTCTTGAGCATCTTGTCGAGGCGCGACCGCTCGACGTTGAGGATCTTGCCGCGGATGGGCAAGATCGCCTGGGTGCGCGGATCGCGGGCATCGAGTGCGGTGCCACCCGCCGAGTCGCCCTCGACGATGAACAGTTCGGCCTCGTCGGGATTGGTGCTGCTGCAGTCCTTCAGCTTGTCGGGCATGCCCGCACCGCTGAGCGCCGTTTTACGGCGAACGGCATTGCGCGCGTTCTTGGCCGCCACGCGTGCCTGCGCAGCAGCGAACGCCTTCTTGACCACCTTGTTGGCCTCGGCCGGATTTTCGTCGAGCCACTCGGTGAGGCGCTCGTAGGCGACCTTCTGCACGAAGCTGCGCATGGGCACGTTGCCGAGCTTGGCCTTCGTTTGGCCCTCGAACTGCGGCTCACGCAACTTGACGCTGACGATGGCGGTGATGCCCTCGCGAATGTCTTCGCCGAGCAGGTTGTCGTCTTTTTCTTTCAGCGTGCCTTTGGCGCGGGCGTACTTGTTGAGCGCGCTGGTGAGTGCCGTCTTGAAGCCCTCGACATGCATGCCGCCTTCGGTGGTGGAGATGCCGTTGGCGTAGCCGTGGATGCCCTCGTGATACCCGGTGTTCCACTGCACGGCAATGTCGAGTGCTTGGCCGTCGTCGTCGTCGTCTTCGAAGTGCGCGACCTTCGAGAACAGCGCCTCTTTCGACGCGTTGAGGTGCTTGACGAAGTCGACGATGCCACCCTTGTACTGGAAGGTGACCGTGTTCTCTTTCTCGGGGCGTTCGTCGGTGAAGATGATCTCGAGCCCGCGGTTGAGGAACGCCATGGTCTGCAGTCGTTCGAGCACCGTGCGCGCCACGAACTCGGTGCCTTCGGCCACGAACACGGAGGGATCGGGCCAGAACGTGACGGTGGTGCCGTTGCTACGCGACAGCGGCGCGCGCCCCGGCGTGGGGCC
>JAYTNH010000452.1:0-1802 GCA_043748395.1 Ilumatobacteraceae bacterium
TCTGTCGCGTGTCCGCCCCGTCCGCCTAGTCCGCCTGTCGTTGATGCGCTCGCGCGAACTCGAGGCGCAGGTGATCGACCGGACGAACACATCTCCTCGCCCAAGCGTTTTGTGGGACGCCACAAAGCCTCCGGAGCGTTTGTGGCCTCCCACAAACCTGAGGGCCCGGCCGCAGACCCGAGGCAAGACACGGGCTGAACCCGGAGCACCACCCGGGACTGAACCCGGAGCAAGACTCTGGGGCGGGGCTACAGGCCGGCGACGATGGAGGCCATGAGGTCGCTGGCCTCGGTGGGGTTGAGGCCGATCTGCACGCCAGCGGCGCGAAGTGCATCCATCTTGCCCTGGGCTGTGCCCTTACCACCGCTGGTGATGGCGCCGGCGTGGCCCATCTTCTTGCCCTCGGGGGCGGTGACGCCGGCAATGTAGGCGCTCATCGGCTTGGTGACGTTGGCCTTGATGAAGTCGGCCGCTTCTTCTTCGGCCGAACCGCCGATCTCGCCGATCATCATGATCGCGTGGGTCTCGGGATCGGCCTGGAACTGGGCCAGGCAGTCGATGAAGTTCGTGCCCGGCACGGGGTCGCCACCGATGCCTACACACGTGCTCACGCCGATGCCGCGCTGCTTCAACTCGTACAGCGCCTGGTAGGTGAGCGTGCCCGACCGCGACACGATGCCGACGTTCGGACCGGCGGCGGTGGGCTCTTGGGCGATCTCGCCCGCCGTGATGCCGATGTTGCACTTGCCTGGGCTGATGATGCCTGGGCAGTTGGGGCCGAGCAATCGCGTGCCGGGGAAGTCGCGCAACAACGTGTTGAACACCTTGGCTTCGTCCTGTGCGGGAATGCCCTCGGTGATGCACACCACGAACGCCACACCAGCGGCAGCCGCTTCGAGGATGGCGGCCGACGCGGCCTTCGGTGGCACTGCGACGAACGAAGCGGTGGCACCCGTGGCGGCCACAGCCTCGGCCACCGTGTTGAACACGGGGATGCTGCCACCGTCGGGAGTGGCGACGTCGGTGCCGCCCTTGCCGGGCGTGACGCCGGCGACGACCTTGGTGCCGTACGCGTAGTTGCGCAAGCCGTGGTACTTGCCCTGGCCACCAGTGAGGCCCTGCACGATCACCTTGGTATCGGCGTTGACGAAGATGGCCATCAGTTCGTTCCGTTCGCGAGGGCGACCGCTGCGCGTGCCGCTTCGAGCATGGTGGGCTTCGAGGTGAGCTTCGACTCGGGAATGCCGGCCCCGGCCAGGATGGCCCGACCCTCCTCGGCGTTCGTGCCATCGAGGCGAATGACAATGGGTGCGCGCAGGTCGACCCTGCCCATCGCCTCGACGATGCCCTTGGCGACTTCTTCGCCGCGAGTGATACCACCGAAGATGTTGACGAAGATGCTCTTCACGTTGGCGTCGGAGTTGATGACCTCGAGTGCGGCGGCCATCATGTCGGCGTTCGCGCCGCCGCCGATGTCGAGGAAGTTGGCGGCAGTGCCGCCCACCTGGGTGACGACGTCGAGCGTGCTCATGGCTAGCCCGGCTCCGTTGGCGATGATGCCAACCGAACCGTCGAGGCCGATGTACTGCAGGTCGTGGCTGCGAGCGAGTTGCTCGCGTTCGTCGAGCTCTTCGGTGGCACGGAACTCGTCCCACTCGGGGTGACGGAATGCGGCGTTGTTGTCGAGGCTCACCTTCGCGTCGAGCGCGTGCACGCCACCATCGGGTCGCAAGATGAGCGGGTTGATCTCGGCGAGATCGCAATCGCCGCGGGTGAAGCAGTCGTACAACTTCACCAAGATG
>JAYTNH010000453.1:0-1543 GCA_043748395.1 Ilumatobacteraceae bacterium
ACCACGATCCAGTCGGCCCGCGTGCGCACTGCCGGCACCATCATGTCGTGGCACGAGATGCCAGGCCCATCGGCGATGCTCGGCACTCGCGCCTGGTAGGCATGCACGAACCGATGGCGACCTGCCTGGGCGATGTTGAGCTCGAAGTCGGTCTCGACGGTGACGATCACGTCGTGTTCATCGATCTCGTTGATCAGCCCACGCAACAGCGTCGTCTTCCCGGCGCCCATTCGGCCGCACACCACCACACTCAGGTCGGCAGCGACGGCGGCACGCAACAGGCTCACGGAACAGTCGTCGAGCATGCCTCGATCGGCCAGATCGTCGAGCGACGAGCCGAACACCGACGCGCGCCGCACCGTGATCAGTGGACGCTGCACGACGTCGTAGCCCTCACCGTGAAAGCGCACGCCAGGCTCGAGTTCGAGATCGACAAACGGGTGCTCGCGGTTGAACGGGCGCCGCCGCGACGTGGCCGTGTCGTAGATGATCCGTTCCAGGTCGCGGTCGCGGCGCACCAGCGGTGGAAGCATTTGGCGGGTCCCGTCGCTGCGCTCGACGCGTACCGGATCGGCCCCGAACACGAGGACATCGGTCACGTCTGGATCGCGTAGCACGGTGAGCAGACGCGGCAGCCCGAACATCTCGGACACGATCAGTTCGAGAACGGTGTCGCGTTCGTCGGAGGTGAGCGGCGCCAGGCGAGCGCCAAGTCGCTGACGTTCGAGTTCTGGCAGCACCTCCGAGTCGATGGTTTCGCGGGTGGCGTGTTCGCGGGCCTCGCGTTCGAGTGGCGACTCCTCGCGGGCAGGCACCGGAAGCCGGTCGCCCCACTGCCGTCTGACGTCGGCGGCGAGTTGGTCGAGCTCGTCGTCGTTCATCGCAAACCGTGGGCGGGAGTTGGTTCGTCGGATGCAACGGTGAGGTGTACGGCCAGCCGGCGGGCCGCCTGGGCCGTCGCATCGCGCTGCAGTCTGCGATCGGACAGGCGTGCCCCGCGGTGCATCAGTTCGACGCACTTGGGCGACCATGGCAACCATCCGACCAGGCGATCGCCGAGCTCGCGCTCCAGAATGTGGCGGCTGAACGCCTCACCCGAGCTCGGGGCATCGACGACCACGAAGCGGGTGATGTCGGCGGCCAGCCCATCGTCGACCGCCGAGACCCGACCCCTGACCCTCGACCACGCATCGGAGGGGACGACCGACACCGACGAGGTGGTCACCGTGAGAAGCAGCACATCGAGCTGCGCAAGCAGCGGCCACAGTGGCGAACCGGCGCGGAGCGTGCCGACATCGACGACGACATCACCATCGAGCTCGCGCAATGCGGCGGGCCACGGCATGCGCGGTGTGTGACAACCATGGGCGCGGAATGGGTCGGCCGGGCCCGACACCACGCGCACGCCGCCGACCCGTTGGGCGGCGAGCTCGAAGTGCTCGGCCGGCAGTCGGCGCTGGACGGGGAACGCCACCGCTTCGAGTCCCGAAGTCGGCGCCACCGGCACGTGGAGCACCCCACCCAGCACGCCGCCGGCGGGATC
>JAYTNH010000454.1:0-1615 GCA_043748395.1 Ilumatobacteraceae bacterium
CTGGGCAACAGTTGGGTGAAGAACTGCACCGTCATGTCCTCGACCGGATCGACCCAGAACGCCGTGCTGGCCGCGCCGCCCCACGCGTATTCGCCGGCGCTGCCGGGCACTTTGCCCTTCACCGGATCGATGGTGACGCTTACGCCGAGGCCGAAGCCCATGCCATCGAACGCGGTTTCGCTGAACAGCGGTCGCCCGAACTCGGTGAGGTCGGCGCCGCCGGGCAGGTGGTTGCTGGCCATGTAGGCCACGGTGCGTGGCGACAGAATGCGCACACCATCGAGTTCACCGCCGTTGCGCAGCATCTGGGTGAAACGGTGGTAGTCGCCGGCGCTGCTCACGAGGCCGCCGCCGCCCATGGCTGCGGGCGGCTGTTGGAGTGCGTTCGAACCGGCGGCGTCGAGGCGGATCGCCTTGCCGGTGCCAGGGTGCGCGCCGTACAGCGCGGCGAGTCGCGATGCCTGATCGGCTTCGACGAACCACGACGTGTCGTGCATACCCAGTGGTTCGAGCAAACGGGTGCGCAAGAACTCGTCGAACGGCATGCCCGCCACGACCTCGATGACGCGGCCCAGCACGTCGAGCCCCATCGAGTAGTTCCACTCGGTGCCGGGTTGGAACAGCAGCGGCAGCGAGGCAATGCGATCGCAGATGCCGGCGAGGTCGTTGTCTTGGGGCACACCCCACTCGAAGCCGGCGCGGCGATACAGCTCGTCGACAGGGTGGGCATACATGAAGCCGTAGGTGATACCGGCGGTGTGGCTCATGAGGTGCCACAGCTGAATGGGCGTCATCTGGGGTTCGAGGACGGGAGACGTGACGCTGCCGCCACGCCACACCTTGGTGTCGGCGAACGAGGGGATGTAGTCGCTGAGCGAATCCTTCAACTCGAATGCCCCTTGCTCCCACAACATGAGCGCAGCGACCGCAGTGATGGGCTTGGTCATCGAGTAGATGCGCCACAGCGTGTCGATGTCGACGGGTGCCTGGGCCTCGATGTCGCGGTAACCAGACGTGCTGAGGTGGGCCACCTTGCCGTGCCGGCTGATGCTGATGAGCCAACCCGGAAGGCGACCGTCGTCGATGTACCGCTGGAAGTGGTGGTCGATGCGGGCAAGACGGTCGGCCGACATGCCGACTTCAGCGGGATCGACCTCGATATGCAGTGCAGTCATGCGCGAACGCTAGACGTTCGGGAGTTGAGTCGATGTGACTCAAGTTTTCTGTTTGATAGGTTGGCACGGCACCCATCGCGGCCCTATCCTGGCCATACCCCCGTATCCCCCGTACATCGCAAGGAGCACGACATCATGGCCAAGGCAGTCGGCATCGACCTCGGTACCACCAACTCAGTGGTGGCAGTCCTCGAGGCAGGCGACCCCGTCGTCATCCCTAACGCCGAAGGCAGCCGCACCACGCCGTCGGTCGTGGCGTTCAGCAAGGCTGGCGAGGTGCTGGTGGGCGAGGTCGCCAAGCGGCAGGCCATCACCAACCCCGACCGTACGTTCCGCAGCGTCAAGCGCCACATGGGCGAAGGCTGGAAGAGCGACGATGTCGACGGCAAGCAGTACACACCCCAAGAGATCAGCGCCCGCATCCTCATGAAGCTCAAGCG
>JAYTNH010000455.1:0-6069 GCA_043748395.1 Ilumatobacteraceae bacterium
CCGGCGCGTCGTACCAACCGCACCGAACCGAAGGGCGCGCGCAAGTTTGCATCGCATGGCGCGGGCCGCACCGGAAAGATCCTCGAGCCGGGCGCCGACCGCAAGAAGCCAGAGAAGTCGCTCGGCGGCGAACAAGTCGAAGGTCGCCAGGCCGTCCGCGAACTACTCCTGGCCGGCACTCGTAAGGTGCGCGAGATCTGGGTGGCGGGCGACCTCGCGGCCGACGAAGTCACCAACGAGGTCATCGGCGACATCATCGAGATCGCCCGCACCAATCGGGTACAGGTGCACGAGGTCAACCGCAAGCGACTCGAGCAGGCGGCGCGCAGCGAGGCGCCGCAGGGTGTCATTGCCTATGCGGCTCCGCTGCCCGAGGTCGAACTCGTCGACATGCTCAAGCGCCGCCAGGGGATCGCCCCGTTCCTGGTGGCTGTCGACGGTGTTACCGACCCAGGCAACCTGGGCGCGCTCTTGCGCAGCTGCGATGGCGCTGGTGTACACGGGGTGATCCTGCCCCGTCACCGCGCCGTGCACGTCACGCCCACCACTGCAAAGGCCGCCGCCGGGGCTGTCGAGTACGTGCCCATGGCGTTGGTCGGCGGGCTTCCTGCGGCGCTGGCCCGAGTGAAAGAGGCGGGCATCTGGGTGGTCGGTCTCGACGACGCGGCCGACCGGACGCTGTTCCAGCTCGGCGACCTCGCCGCGGAAGGCATCTGCCTTGTGTTGGGCGCCGAGGGAGCCGGATTGTCGCGGCTCGTGCGCGAACGCTGCGACGTGGTCGTGAGCATTCCCATGCGCGGCAGGCTCAGTTCGCTCAACGTCAGCGCAGCCGCAGCGTTAGCCACCTACGAGATCGCCCGCTACCGAGCCACCTAGCGACGAGCCCCTCCAAACCGGGCGGGCATCGTGACGTTCACCGTCACCAACGCCGCCCAGAAGCCACGCAACATGCGCGGCCGGGGTCAGTGGGCCCGGCGGCGGCCGGCGGCGGTCAGTGGCGGCGGGGGTCAGGGGGTGGCGGTGTTGCAGGTGACTTTGACGATCTGCTGGCGATCGAAGTCGAACGTGGAAGTAGAGCGGTCGCCGTACTTGCGGATGAAGTCGGTGAGCGACGACGTGTCGTCGGCACACACCCGCTCGACCACCGACGCATGACTGATCTCCCACCCGTTGGCGAGGAGCACGAAGCCGTCGTCACGGATCTCGCGCACGGCCGCAAGCACCACGGTGGCGCGCGGCTCGGCATCGATCAACTCGAACCACAACACGGCTTCGCCCAACAGGTCGGCAGCCACGACGCACTTCGCCAACTCGGCCTGACGATGACACGAGATGACGCCCGGCGTGTTGTCGGGTATCACCATGGTGCGCGTGCCGTCGATGACGAGGCGCATCTCACCCATTGATCGATCATTCACCATCGCGAAGTTGGCGTCGGCAGTCACCGCGTACACGAGCGCCACGATGTCGACGCGATGTTCGTCAGTCGCCGGCTTCGAGGGCGTGACCAGCTTGACGCCTGTGTCGCGCACCACGAGCCACGCCACCAGCGCAAGGCCGACCACTGCAGCCACCGCCATCCAGAACCGCGCACTGAAGAACTGACGCATCCAGTGCAGACTAGGTCAGCGCGAGTCGTTGACGGCCGCAGCCGCGGCACGGTGCGCAGCTTGCCCGATGGCATCGAGTACCTCGTTGGTGTGCTCGAGGCCCACGAACAACGCCTCGTACGCCCCGGGCGCCAAAGCCACACCTTCGCGGAGCATGGCATGAAAGAACGAGCGGTACACCTGCTCGTTCGTGGTCTTCGCCTGGGCGAAGTCGGTGGGCGCTGCCCCACTGCCGAAGTACATGCCCACCAGGGTGCTCACCACCGGAAACCGAGCCGCGAGGCCCGCAGTCGCGCACGCCTCGGTGAGCAACGACGACAACCGGCTCGCGCGCTGTTGCAACAGCGGGTAGACGTCGGGGATGAGGTGTTCGAGCGCCACCCGTCCGGCGGCGGTGGCCAGTGGGTTGCCCGCCAGCGTGCCGGCGTGGAACACGGGGCCCAGTGGCGACAACGTCTCCATGATGTCGCGACGTCCGCCGACCGCACCGATTGGTAGGCCACCCCCGATCACCTTGCCGAAGGTGGTGATGTCGGGGCGCACGCCGTAGAGCTCTTGAGCGCCGCCCGACGCCACCCGAAAGCCCGTGATCACCTCATCGAACACCAGCAGGGCGCCCACGCGATCGCATTCGTCGCGCAGGCCTTGCAAGAAGCCGGGCGACGGCGGCACCACACCCATGTTTGCTGCGATCGGCTCGACGAAGACGGCGGCAACCTGCTCGTCGAGCTGCGGCACCTGGTTGTACGGCACCACCATGGTGCTGGCAACCGCGCTGGCAGGAACGCCCGCCGTGCCCGGCAAGCCCAAGGTAGCGACACCACTGCCACCGGCGGCGAGCAGCGCATCGGTTGCACCGTGAAAGTTGCCGTGGAAGATCACGAGGCGATCGCGGCCAGTGAAACCACGGGCCAGCCGCACGGCCGTGCTGGTTGCTTCGGTGCCCGAGTTCATGAGGCGCACACGCTCGCAACTGGGCACCCGTTCGCGGATGAGTTCGGCCAGGATCAGCTCACCGGGAGTCGGTGCCCCATACGAGGTGCCACGCGCGGCGGCTGCGGCCAGCGCACTGGTCACGGCCGGATGCGCATGACCGAGGATGATCGCCCCGTAGCTCTGCACGAGGTCGATGTAGCGCGTGCCCTCGACATCCCACACATGAGCGCCCGCAGCGCGATCGACGATGTATGGCGTACCGCCGACGGCCTTGAACGCACGGATGCTGCTGTTCACGCCACCAGGGATGACCCGACACGAGCGTTCGAACAACTCGGCGTTGGTGCTGGGCAACGGGTCGAGGCTCATCGCTGCGACCACTCCGCGAACCATCTCGCCAAGTAGGTGAGCACGAAATCGGCCCCAGCACGACGGATGGCCGTGAGTTGCTCGAGCGCGACCACGTCGTGATCGATCCAACCGTTTGCAGCTGCCGCCTTGATCATCGCGTACTCGCCGCTCACGTGATACGCCGCCACCGGGACGTCGACCCGCGCCCGGACTGCCGAGATGATGTCGAGGTACGACATCGCCGGCTTCACCATCACCATGTCGGCACCCTGAGCGATGTCGGCTTCGACCTCGACGAGCGCCTCGCGGGCGTTGCGCCAATCCTGCTGGTAACCCTTGCGGTCACCACCGCCCGCAATGTGCACGTCGACGGCATCGCGGAATGGGCCGTAGAGCCCGCTCGCGTACTTTGCCGAGTACGCCAAAATCGCGGTGTCGGTGTGACCGGCCGAGTCGAGCGCAGCGCGAATGGCACCGACCTGACCGTCCATCATGCCGCTCGGGGCCACGACCTGTGCACCGGCGTCGGCTTGGGCAACGGCGATGCGCGCGTAGATCTCGAGCGTGGCATCGTTGTCGACCGATGTCTGCGGGTCGCCCGCCGGACCATCGAGCACCCCACAGTGACCGTGATCGGTGTATTCGTCGACACACAAATCTGTCATCAACACCATGCGATCGCCCAGGTCGGCGGCCAATTCGCGCAACGAAACTTGCACGATTCCCTCAACATCGAACGCCTGTGAGCCGATGGGATCTTTGATGGATGGCACGCCGAACAGAATGACAGCGCGAATACCGAGGTCGGCCAGTTGTCGAACCTCGGCGCGCAAGCTGGCGCGGGTGTGCTGCACTACTCCGGGCAGCGATGCAATCGGCTGCGGTTCGTTGATGCCCTCGCGCACGAACAGCGGTGCGACCATGTGCCGAACATCGAGATGCGTCTCAGCGACCAGGTCGCGCATGGCAGCCGATGTACGGAGCCGACGCGGCCGTGAGACGGGAAAGTTGCCAGCCACGACGTGGCATCGTAGGCGGTCCTTGAAGGCTTTCGTCGGTTGATGAACCATCCGGACTTCGAAGCCCAAGTCGGCAGCACGACGATCGACAGTGTGGCGTTCCGCCCACACTCGTTGGAGGAACGCGCCATCGAGGCACGCATCGCAGGGGAGTTCGCGACGGCGGCGACGCTGTTCGCGAATGCTGCGGCACAGGAGGCCGTACTCGCCACAAGCCTGCACCTCGCGCTCAGGGGCGCGCACTGCTTGATCGCCGCCGACCGCCGCGACGAAGCGGATGCGATAGCTGCCTACGTTGTGAGCAGGGCCCGCTCGGAAGGCATCCCCCACGAACTTGCCGACGCACTCGGTCTGGTCGCCGATGAGCACACCCGCAACGGAAGGCTCACCGACGCTGCCCAGGCACTCTCGGAAGCGATGTACGCGATCGAGCAGATGCCAGATGATCCGATGCTGTACCAGGTGACCCACAACCTCGGGGTGAGCTACGCCGACTGCGGTTACTACCAACCGGCACTCGAACTGCTGGAGTGTTCGCTGCGACTGGCGCAAACCATCGGCGATCGACAGTTCTCGTACTCAAGCATCGCAGCGGCCTGCCATGCCGCTGCGCTCGACGACCCCGACCCTGACTCACGCACCCGGCTGCTGCACGAAGGTCTCTATGCGGCCACGGCCGCGCTCGATCCGAACGGCGAATCAGAGCCGTTGGCAACATCGGTGGCACTCGCTCATCGGTCGATGATGCTCGCCGGAATCGGTCACTATGGTGCCGCGTTGGCCGATGCCAATGCGTGCCTTGTGAGCGTCGGTGCCTGCAACCTGCGCGATGAAGTTGCCCTTGCCTACGCCGCCCAGGCAATCGCCCGGTGGCGCGGCGACGGGGATTCCCAGGTGCTCGATCTCATCCAGAAGGCGTACTCGCTCGCCATCGACACCAAGTCCGATATCTACCTCGTCGCGCTGCACGACGTGCACGTCGAGGTGCTCTGGTCGCTCGGCCGATTCGGCGAGGCCCGCGATGTGCTGAGGGCGGCTGTGCAGCATTCCGCAGCACGCCTGCATCATGAGGCGCAGTCGCGCTACCAGTTCGTGCGACTCGGTGTGGAACACCACCGAGTGGCTGCGCTCAGCGAGTCCGATCCGCTCACCGGATTGTCGAACCGTCGCTTCTTGGCCCACTGGCTACCTGAGGCGTTGTCTGACAGTGGCCCAGTGTGTGTCGGAGTCATCGATCTCGACGGGTTCAAGCAAGTCAATGATCGCTGCACCTATGCACACGGGGACCTCGTGCTGCAAGACATCGCGCGCATGCTCGAACGCGTCTGCCGTCGCGGCGACTCGGTAGTACGCCTTGGCGGCGACGAGTTCGTGATGGTGCTGCGCGACACCTCACCGGGTGACGCACGAAATGCCTTCGAGCGAATCAGAACGATGATTGCGACTCGCCAGTGGGAGTGGATGCCAGCCGACTTGCATCTCAGCGCCTCGGTCGGCGTTGCGGTGGGTAGCGGGGCGATCGATGCGCAACGGGTGTTGGCTGCTGCAACTGAGGCGTTGCAGATCGCCAAGCGGTCGGGCCGCGATCGCATCGCCTTTCGCTGATGCTGCAGCCCTGCCACGGGCGCCTGCCACCGCACCGGTAGCGTGACCACCATGTCAGCGCAGGCTTGGTTCTCACGCAACGACGTCGACGTCACTCCCGGAACCGCCGTGGTGCTGCAGATCACGGTGGTGAACCTGAGCGACAGCACCGACTCGTTCACCGTCACTCCGGCAGGTCTGGCGGCAGGCTGGACCACCGTGCAACCGGCCGTCATCACGCTGTTCGGGGGCTCGCAGCAGGTGCTCGATGTCGAAGTGCATCCACCGCTCTTGCCGTCCACCACCGCCGGCCCCTGCTCGCTCGCCATCCGAGTTGTGCCGCAGAGCGACCCCGACGACATCGGCACCGCCGAGACCACGTTGCACATCGCACCCAGTTACGACCGGCGCATCTCGCTGCTGCAACCAGCGCTGCGATCACGACGCACCGGCCGCTATGAGCTCATGCTCGAGAACCGCGGTAACACGTTGGCGAGTTGCCGACTGCACCTCGCCGATCCGTCGGGCCGCGTCGAGGCCGACTTCGATCCGCCCGCAGCAGGCGTCGA
>JAYTNH010000456.1:0-4470 GCA_043748395.1 Ilumatobacteraceae bacterium
GAACCGCCCATTGTCCGAACTCGAAAGGGGGCCGCCATGACCATCCGTGTCGTGATCGCAGAAGACGAAGCCATCATCCGCCTCGACCTGCGCGAGACCCTCGAAGAGGAGGGCTACGAAGTTGTCGGCGAGACCGGCCGCGGTGATCGTGCTATCGAAATGGTGCGCATCCTGCAACCCGATCTGGTCATCCTCGACATCAAGATGCCGCACATGGATGGCCTCGAGGCAGCGCGCGTCATCAGTGGCGAGCGGCTGTGCGCCGTGCTCATGCTCACTGCGTTCAGCCAGCGTGAAGTGGTGGAAGACGCTCGCGATGCCGGCGCGTTGGCCTATCTCGTCAAGCCGTATCAGAAGAGCGATCTCATTCCGGCGATCGAGGTTGCCATTGGCCGATTCCGCGAACTGGCCCACCTGTCGGGTGAGATCGACGCACTGGGTGAGCAGCTGATCACCCGCAAGCTCATCGATCGCGCCAAAGGCGTGCTCATCGACGAATGCGGTCTCAAAGAAGGCGACGCGTTCACCTTCATCCAGCGCACGGCCATGAGTGAGCGGTCGCGCATGCGCGAAGTCGCCGAGCGCATCATCGCCGGCACGCTGCGCCCGTGAAGCTGCTGCTGCTCGACGGCAACTCACTGACCTACCGGGCGTTCTTCGCCCTACCCACCGACATGGCTACCGCGTCGGGACAAGTGACCAACGCGGTGTTCGGGTTCACGTCGATGTTCATCAACCTCGTGAAAGATCACCAGCCCGACGGCGTGATGGTGGCGTTCGACCGGCCCGAGCCCACGTTCCGCCACGTGGCCAACCCGCTGTACAAGGCCCAGCGCGAGTCGGCCCCCGAGATCCTGCGCCAGCAGATGGGTCTGGTGCGCGAGGTGCTCGACGCCTTGCATGTGACCGTGGTCGATCTCATCGGCTGGGAGGCCGACGACATCCTGGCCACCGTTGCCGAGCGGGCGTCTGCCGTTGGTCACGACGTGATCATCGTCACCGGCGACCGCGACGCCTACCAGTTGGTCAGCGATCCGCATGTACGGGTGCTCTACAATCGGCGCGGCGTGAGCGACTACGCCCTGTACGACGAGGCGGGCATTCTCGAGCGAACCGGCGTCACGCCAGCCCAGTATCCGCAGTATGCGGCCATGCGCGGCGACCCCAGCGACAACCTCGATGGGGTGCCCGGGGTGGGCGAGAAGACTGCCGCCAAGCTGCTCAACGCCTATGGCAACCTCGACGGCATCTTTGCCCACGTCGACGAGCAAACACCCAAGCTGCGCGCATCGCTCGCCGAGTTCGAGCAACGGGTCCGCGACAACGAGCAGCTCATGATCCTGCGACGCGATGCGCCCATCGAGGTCGACCTCGACGGTCTCGGCATCGAGCCCGACGAGGCCGAGGTGCAGCGCCTGTTCGACTTCCTCGAGTTTCGTGCGTTGCGCGATCGGCTCAACGAGGCGCTCGGTGCTTCGGGCAGCTCGTCATCCGGGTCGTCAGGTGGGTCGGCATCGGGATCATCTGCCGGCGAGGTCATCGAAGCCGAGATCACCGAAGTCTCCGATTCCGCCGCTGCCGCATCGCTCATCGCTGCCGGCGCGCACCTCGATGTCGTCGCCGCCTGGGAGGGCGATCCGGGCCGCAGCGCGATCCTGGGACTCGCGCTGGTCACCGACCTCGCCACTGCCGCCGTGGCCTGGATTCCGGTATCGACGGCCGGCGACGCCACGGTGCAGGCAGCGCTCGCCGCGCACC
Source organism: Ilumatobacteraceae bacterium (assembly GCA_043748395.1). GTDB lineage: Bacteria > Actinomycetota > Acidimicrobiia > Acidimicrobiales > Ilumatobacteraceae > JAYTNH01. Next base: position 1,759 of record JAYTNH010000456.1, read on the forward strand.
CGTCACTGCGAAGCCACAACGCCAAGGCGCTCATGCGCTGGATGCTCACACTCGGGGCGGAGTTGCCCAACCTCACCCTCGACACTGCGATCGCGGCATACCTCATCGACCCTGCCGATACCCGGTACGCGCTGGCCGACCTGGTGCTGCGGTACACGGCGGTGCGCATGCCGGCCGACACACCGGCGGCCAAGGGTCAACTCGACTTCGGCGACGATGGTCTCGACGAACGCAGCCGTGCATCACGCGAGGCGCTTGCCGTAGCGCACCTGTCTCCTGCCCTCGCAGCGGCCTTGGCCAAGCAGGGCATGCACGAGTTGTACGCGACCATCGAGAACCCTCTGGTGCGCGTGCTCGCCAAGATGGAGCACGTGGGCGTGGCCGTCGATGTGGGCGAGTTGCAGCGCCTCAACGAGCGTCTCACCAGCGAGACCGAACGTCTCGCCGCCGAACTGCAGCGTGTGGTCGGTCGGCCATTCAATCTCAACTCGCCCATCCAGTTGCGCGAGATCCTGTACGACGAACGTCGTCTCGCGCCGGGCAAGAAGACCAAGACCGGCTTTTCAACCGATGCTGCCACGCTCGAAAAGCTTCGCGATCAGTGGCCAGAGTTCATCGGGCCGTTGCTCGCATATCGCGAAGTCGAGAAGTTGCGCGGCACGTACGGCACCGGCCTGCTCACCGAGGTTGCGGCCGACGGTCGCATCCACGCCACGTTCAACCAGACGGTCGCACGCACTGGTCGGCTCAGCAGCGATCAACCCAATCTGCACAACATTCCCGTGCGCAGCGACGAGGGCCGCCAGTTCCGCAAGGCGTTCATCCCGGCAGCGGGCTGCGTGCTGCTCGTTGCCGATTACAACCAGATCGAGTTGCGCTGCATCGCCCACCTTGCTGCCGATCCCGGTCTGGTCGAGGCGTTCACCAGTGGCACCGACATCCACAACGCCACTGCAGCGCGAGTGTTCGGGGTCGCCCCCGCCGATGTCACCATCGAGCAGCGTTCGAAGGCGAAGATGGTGAGCTACGGGCTCGCTTACGGCATGGAGGCCTATGGGCTCGGCCAGCGACTCGGCATCGCCACCGATGAGGCGGCGGTCATTCTCGACGCCTACTTCGTGGCGTTCCCCAATGTGCAGGCTTACATGGATGCCACCGTCATCGAGGCCCGCATGCGCGGCTACACCGAGACCTTGTTCGGTCGCCGTCGTCCCATCCCCGAGTTGTCGAACAGCAACTTCCGGGTACGTCAGGCGGGAGAGCGTCAGGCGATGAACGCCGGTATCCAAGGGCTTGCAGCCGACATCTTCAAGGTTGCGCTGGTCAACATCGACCGCGCCCTCGACGCCGCGCACGTGCTCAGCCGGGTGGTTTTGCAAGTGCACGACGAAGTCATCGTCGAGGTACCCGAAGCCGAACGCGAACAAGTCGGCCCGATGGTGATCGACCTCATGCGCAACGCCGCCCAGCTCGATGTCCCCCTTGAAGTGAACGTCGCCTGGGGCGCCACTTGGGCCGACGCCAAGTCCTGACGCACCGGTGGCCCAGGGGCTGGCAGACTCGCCGGGATGAGCGACGAGGTGAGCGACGAGGTGAGCGACGAGCAGCATTGGTTCGAGCCGATTGCCGAGCACCTCGGTAGCGCGTACTTGCGGTACTCGTTCACCAAGGGGACAGTGCAGGAGGTCGACTACCTCGCCGACGTACTCGGGCTGCAGCCCGGGCAGCGGGTGCTCGACGTGGGTTGCGGGCCGGGGCGTCACGCGTACGAGTTGGCGAGCCGGGGCATCGCGGTGCACGGCATCGACATCAGTCAGCGATTCATCGACATCGCCATCGAATCGGCACCGAATGGGGCCACGTTCGAGCGTCTCGATGCCCGCGCCTTGCCATTCGAGCGCCAGTTCGACGCCGTGATTTGTCTGTGCCAAGGGGCGTTCGGCCTGATGACAGCCGACGGTCACGACGAAGATGTGCTGGCCGGCATGGCTCGTGCACTGAAGCCTGGAGGAGTCGTCGCGCTCAGCGCATTCAGTGCCTACTACTCGGTGAAGTACCACGAAGCGGCAACGTTCGATGCCGACCTCGGTGTGAGCCATGAGCACACCGAGGTGCGCAGCGAGACGGGCGAGGTACGTGGGGTCGACCTGTGGACCGGGTGTTACACGCCTCGCGAGCTCCGACTGCTCTGCCGCGCCGTGGGCCTCGATGTGATGGCCATCACCAGCGTCGACCCGGGTGCGTACCACGCCGATCGTCCCACGACCGAGACATCGGAGTTCTTGGTCATCGCCCGACGCGCCTGATGTTGCGTGGCGATGGTGCTGATAACCTCACCGGGTCCGGAATTCGCCGGGCCCCGGCTGTACTCATTTTGAAAGCGACTGTCCCCTTGTCCGATACCACTACCTCCTCCGCCACCGAAGCCCCCACCTGGGGCACGTTCGATGAGGAGGGCAATTACACCCCCCGCCAGGTCACCGACAACAACCTGGGCATGTCGTTCGCGGAAGCGATCGAAGGCACCATGGTCGACGTCGAAGATGGCCAGCTCGTCAACGGCATTGTCGTCAAGATCGACAAGGACGAAGTGCTGCTCGACATTGGCTACAAGAGCGAGGGTGTCATCCCGTCGCGAGAGTTGAGCATCCGCAACGACGCCAACCCGCACGACATCGTCAAGCTTGGCGAACAGATCGAAGCGCTCGTCCT